>JAFAVZ010000227.1 GCA_019242175.1 Acidobacteriota bacterium | reverse complement strand
CGGATTCGCCGCGCCGACGCGCAGCGTGACGCTGACGGGCGAGGCAGCGACGACGCTCGCGCTCTCCGGCACACTCGGCGCGGTCTTCACATTCCGCGGCGTGACGCTCGTCGACTTCACCACCGGCACCGCGACCGTGCTGCCCGGCTCGAGCTCGGTGTTGGCGAAAGGCCTCGCCTTCAGCGGCTCGCGTCTGCTGGAGGTCACCGAGCACTCGCTGCTGATCTGGGACACGACTTCGAAGACGCTCGCGCGCACGCTCCCGCTGCCTTCCGATCCGGTGGCGATCGCGGCGAACGACTCGCTCGCCGTGCTCGCGACCGTCGACGGCGTGACGAGCGTCTCGCTGAACACCGCATCGGCGTTGCCCGCGCAGATCAGCGCCCCGGTCGGCAACGCGTACTACCGGAAAGTCGTCGCCGGCGGCGACCGCCTCTATCTCTTCGACGGCCGCGGCGTCGACGCGTTCAACGCTTCGTTCGGCAACGCGCCGCATTTCGTCGCCACCATCCGCCCGCCCAGCACGATCGACGTCGCTGCGTCGCCGTCACGAGTCTTCACGCTCGGCAATGGCAGCGTCGTGAGCGCGTGGTCGCCCGACGGCGCGCTCATCACCCAGACGACGCTGAACGAAGGGACCGACGTGCAGCCGCTCTCGATCGCCGTCGTGAAAGACGCGGTGTGGGTGTCGATCGCGAAAGGCTGCCTCACTGCGGCATGCGAGAAGAAGACGATCGTGCTCGACGCTTCCTCGCTCGTGCGCACCGCGACGCTCACTGGCGCGACGACGGACGTCTTCGTCTCCGCGAACCGCGCCTACACGCTGTCGGATCTGCCGGCCGAAATCCGCATCGTCGACATCACCGACTCGCTCCACCCGACCGTGATCGCGTCCCGCGCGCCTGAGGGAGCGCAGTCGCCCGTGTCGATCGCGTTCGCGTCCGGCTCGATCCTGACGCTCGGCGAGAAGCTTTACGTCTACAACGAGTCGCTGACGAAGACCGCCGAACAATACGCGGCCTACGTCGCCGACCCGACGTCCGGCCTCGCGTACGTCGACCAACGCCTCCGCGTGACCGGCAACTGCGTGCTCGTGACCGGCCGCACCTTCTTCCCCGAGCTGCTCGCGCTACCGTCGCTCAGCACGACGCAAACGTTCCCGATGCCCGCCGCCGCAAAGTCCGCCGCGATCGCGGGCGGGCGGATTTGGGTGCTGACCGACTACTCGCTCGAGGCGCTGGGAAGCGGCGCCGCGCCAGCGGTGCCGCGGAGGCCGGCGGCGCGGTGATTATGGGGTTTGGACAAGAGATAGCGACTTATCAGAAGAGGCTTCCCGAACTGAAGGCGGAGGACGGAAAGTTCGTCGTCATTCACGGCGATGAGGTGGTGGGAACCTACACGAGCGCCGAAGATGCGATCACAACCGGCTACCAGAAGTTCGGCCTGGAGCCGTTTCTCGTGAAACAGATCTGCGCGATCGAGATCGTGCGATTCATCTCCCGTTTCGTAGCGCCACATGTCGCTTGAGCACAGAGCACTGTCGATGATGATCCGCGCTCTTCTCTGCTCCCTGCACAGTCCCGACGTCCTCGATCTCCCGTCCTACCACCCGCCTGACCCGGAGTGCTTCGCCTTCCTGCTGCAGCTGATGGTCGGCTCCACGGCCGGCCCGGGCGAGGAGTCCTTCGACGTATTCGTTTGCACGCCGCAGTGGTTCGTGCGAAGCCACGCGCCCACCGAGATCGTGAGCGGGCATCACAAGCTCATCGTCTTCGAGTACGACTATCGCCGTCTCGAAAGCAACCTGCGCAAACGCGTGGAGGCCACGATGGGAGAGACATGGGAGGAAGTCGCCCGGAAGTTAGAGAGGATTGGAGGTTGGGAGTTTGCGGACTACGTCGAAGAGCTAAGATAGCTCCGTGAACGCGTCTAACGAACTCGTCCAGAGCGATCCGGAAATCCTCTCCGGAGAGCCCGTTTTCACCGGCACTCGTGTTCCGTTGAAGAATCTCTTCGACTACCTCGAAGCCGGCGATTCCCTCGAAGTCTTCCTCGACGCGTTTCCAGACGTTTCACGCGAACACGCCGTTGCGGCCTTGGAGCTCGCACGTGAAGCGATGATTGCCGGTGCGAGTTCTCGTTGATCAGTGCCTGCTGCGCCAGCTCGCATTAGAACTGGTTGGTCACGACGCAACGACGGTTCGCGCACAACGTTGGCTGGGCCTCCGCAACGGAGTTTTGTTGCGTGCGGCAGTCGATGCGGGATTTCAGGTCTTCGTGACCAATGACTCCAGCATCGAGTTCCAACAGAACGTGAAGAGGATTGGGATTGCGGTGATCACGGTTGTGGGTACCCGGAATCGAATGCAGGATCTGCGGCCGCTGATTCCGAGAATTTTGGAGCTGCTGGCAACCATCCAATCAGGTCAGGTGGCAACCGTCGAGGCTCGCTAAGCTACTGCTGCTCGAACTCCACAGCCGTCTGCCCGTCCAGCTTGATCGTCATCTTCTTCGTGGGGGCCTGCAGCGACAGGAACTGCGTCACGAGCACCACGCCGGATGCCTTGCCGTCGCAGCCCACGGGCATCGGGCGCACGATCTCCACCTTCCCGAAAGCCTTCGCGATCGTCTTGCCCTTCTCGTCCACCCACTCGGGCATCGGGGCCTTTCCGTCCGTGATGGCTTTGGCCATCGCGTAGGCCTCCTGGTACGTCAGCTTGCCGGTCAGCAGCGTGATCGTGTGCTTCGAGCCTTCGCTGCGGCGGAGGAACTTGTTCATACAACCGGCCTCAGCCAGGACTGGAAACACAAGCGTAGCAGCGACAGCGAGCGCAACTGTAGGACGATTCATTACGGCGCAGTAACCGACCTCCGGCGAGATGAATTTCGGGGACTGATATCATGCCTTTTCTCGTCCCCAACGACACTCGGCCTGAGCCAAGGAACCCTGCATGAGCATCCCCGAGGAGCGGCCGCGCGGCGACCTGGCCGCGCTGCGCATCCATCGCGACGAAGAACCCGCCGCCCGCTCCTGGACGAAGATCCTCGGCTGGGTCGTCACCCTCGCCGTTCTCGCCGTCCTCGGCTGGGTCGGATACACCAAATTCGTCGTTCCGAGCCGCGCGCCGGTCGTCGAGACGATCACCGTCAAGCCGACAGTCAACGTCGCGAACCCGGCGCTCCTGACCGCCACCGGCTACCTGGTCGCCAACAAGACGGCCAAGATCACGCCGAAGATCTCCGGCAAAGTCGTGCAGCTGAACATCGACACCGGGCAGGACGTCCGTCGCGGCGACGTACTCGCCGTCCTGGAGAGCACGAACCTTCAGGCCCAGCTCGACGAAGCCAACGCATCGCTCGACAACGCGGATCGCGAATGGACGCGGCAGTCTTCGATGTGGCGGGAAGGCGTCACGACGAAGGCGCAGCTCGATGCCGCCGAAGCACAGCTGAAGGCGGCTCGGGCGCGAGTGGAACAGGTGCGCATCAACATGCAGGACATGGTGATTCGCGCCCCGTTCGACGGCACCATCGCCGCGAAGAACACGGAGGTCGGAGAAGTGATCTCCAGCGTGATGATGGGTCAGGTTGCGGGCACGCTCCCCTCCGGCGCCATCTGCACCATCGTCGACCTGAAGACGATCGAAGTCGAGGTCGACGTCAACGAACAGAACATCTCGCAGCTGCGCGAGGGGCAGCCGGCGGAAGTCACCGTCGACGCCTTCCCCGCGCGCAAGTGGAACGGCAAGCTGCGCCAGATCATCCCCACCGCCGACCGCGCCAAAGCGGTCGTCAAAGTGAAGGTCGCCATCCTCAATCCGGACGCGCGGCTCCTGCCGGAGATGAGCTCCAGCGTTTCGTTCCTCGAGACCGCGCGCACCTCGCAGGAGCTGAACGAGAAAGCGAAGATCTGGTTGCCGCCTGGCGCCATCGTCGACAAACGCGTGGCGGTCGTCGATGCGAACGAGCGCGTGCATTGGAAGAACGTCACCACCGGCGACATGCGCGACGGCCGGCTGGAGATCCTCGGCGGCCTCAATGAAGGCGACCGCGTGGTGAGCGAGAAAGCGGAGCAGTTGCAGGAAGGACAGCTCGTGAAGCTGTCGTCGTAGAGGGAAAGAGAGAACCATGGCAAACATCGTCGAGATCCGGGACGTCCGCAAGGTTTACAAACGCGATCAGTTCGAAGTGCCCGTCTTGAACGGCATCACGCTCTCCGTTCCCGACGGCGACTTCCTCGCCCTCATGGGCCCCTCGGGCTCGGGGAAGACGACGCTGCTCAACCTCATGGCGGGCATCGACCGGCCGTCGAGCGGCAGCATCATGGTCGAAGGGAAAGAGATCTCCCGTTTCTCCGAGACGCAGCTCGCCAGCTGGCGCGCGCGGCATATCGGCTTCATCTTCCAGATGTACAACCTCATCCCCGTCCTCGACGCCTTCGAGAACGTCGAGCTGCCGCTGCTGCTCACGCACCTCGACAAATCGCAGCGCCAGGAGCACGTCACCGCCGCGCTCGACATCGTCGGCCTCGGCGATCGCATGCATCACTATCCGCGGCAGCTCTCCGGCGGCCAGGAGCAACGCGTCGCCATCGCGCGGGCGATCGTCACCGACCCGACGATCCTCGTCGCCGACGAGCCGACGGGTGACCTCGACGCGAAGAACGCCGAAGAAACGCTGCAGCTCCTCGATCGCCTCAACCGCGATTTCAAGAAGACGATCGTGATGGTCACGCACGATCCGAAGGCTGCGTCGCGCGCGCGGCACGTGCTGCATCTGGAGAAAGGCCAGCTCGCCGAGGGGCAGTACGGCGTGGCGGTGGCGGACGCATGAAATTCACGAAGCTCATCCTGCGCAACGTCTTCCGCAACAAGCTGCGCGCGTTCCTCACCGCGCTGCTGATCGCCACGATTTTCTTCTTCGTCGCGACGCTGCTCTCGATCCTCTACGCGTTCGAGCACTTCAGCGACTCGGGCAAAGGCTACAACCGGCTCGCCGTGCAGTCGGCAATCTCGCTGGCGACGCCGTTGCCGTACTCGCACGAGCCGAAGCTGCGCCAGATCCCGGGCATCATCGACGTCTGCAAGCTGCAATGGATCGGCGGCATCTACAAAGACCCGAAGAACTTCTTCGCCAACTTCGCCGTCGATCACGACCACATGGAGACCGTCTTCGAGGACTACAAGGTCGATCCGCAGCAGATGGCGGACTTCAAGAACGATCGGCAGGGCGCGTTGATCGGCGACGACCTGCCGAAACGCTTCGGCTGGAAGATCGGCGACCGCATCACGCTCAAAGGGCCGCTCTTCGGCTACGACCCGCAAATCACGATCCGGGGCATCTACCACCATCCGGTGAACAAGTCCGCGCTGTACTACCACATGGACTACCACCAGCAGATGATCGGCAACCGCGGCTGGGCCGGCACCTACTGGCTCAACGTGAAGGACCCCGCGCAGATGGCGTCCATCAGCCAGCAGATCGATGCGATGTTCAAGAACAGCGAGTTCCCGACCGAGACGTTCACGGAGAAGGAGTTCCAGAAGAACTTCGTCTCGATGATGGGCAACATCCAGCTGATGTTCACCTCCATCTGCATCTGCGCGATCTTCATGGTCGTGCTGCTCGCGGCGATCACGATGAGCATGACGGCGCGCGAGCGCGTCACGGAGATCGCCGTGCTGAAGGCAATCGGCTTCCAGCGCGGATTGGTCATGCGATTGATGCTCACCGAGTTCGTCGTCCTCACATTCTTCGGCGGCGCGGTCGGCGCATTCGGCGCGAAGATGCTCTTCAGCGCGGTCGACCTGGCCCAGGCGACGCAGGGCTTCCTCACGAACTTCACCGTTCCGACTTCGACGATCGTCATCTGCCTCGCGATGTCGGCCGGCATCGGCCTCATCTCCGGCGGCATCCCGGCGTTCCGCGCGACGGGCATGAGCGTCGTGAACGGCCTGCGGAGGGTCGTCTGATGATTCCGGTCAAATACAACGTCGGCAACCTCAAGGCCCGAACCGGCTCGACACTGCTCACGATCATCGGCATCGGCATCGTCATCGGCGTGATGATCGCGATGCTGGCGCTCTACAACGGCGTGCTCGCCGCGACCGTTTCGTCCGGCTCGAAGAGCAACATCCTGGTGATGCGCGAGGGCGCCGAGGCGGAGCTTTCGAGCTGGGTGACGAAGGATGCTTTCCGCATCATCCGCTCGTTGCCGGGCATCGCCACGTTCGGCGCCGACAACCAGCCGCTCCTCTCCCCCGAGCTCGTCATCCTCTTCAAGCTGCCGAAGAAGGACGACCCGAAAGGCTCGAACGTCACGGTGCGCGGCGTGACGCCCGCGGCGTTCGCGATCCGCCCGTACGTGAAGATCGTCTCCGGACGCATGTTCCGCCCGGGCACGAACGAGCTGATCGTCTCCCGCCGCATCAGCAACCGTTTCACGAACGTCGGCCTCGGCGACTCATTCACATTCGGGCCGCAGACGTGGAACGTCGTTGGCGTCTTCGAGGCCGACGGTACCGCATTCGACTCCGAGATCTGGACGGACGTGAACTACCTCGGCAACGCGCGCAAGCGAACCGACTCCTACTCGACCGTCCTGATCCGGCCCGTCGACTCGGCGGCCATGGCGTCGCTCAAATCGGCGCTGCAGAACGACAACCGGCTGAAGCTCAACCCGAAAAGCGAGTATCAGTACTACGCCGACCAGACCCAGGCGTTCGGAGGCATCCGCTTCCTCATCGGCATCGTGACGTTCTTCATGATCATCGGCGCCAGCCTCGGCACGATGAACTCGATGTTCTCCGCCGTCGCGTCGCGCGGCCGGGAGATCGCGACGCTGCGCGCGCTCGGCTTCAAACGCCGCAGCATCATTCTCTCCATCGCCCTCGAGAGCGCGTTCATCGCCCTTCTCGGCGGCCTCGCCGGACTGCTGTTCGCGTTGCCGGTGAACTTCCTCTCGACGGGCACGACGAACTTCCAGACATTCTCCGAGGTGGCTTTCAACTTCAAGGTGGATGGCGGGGTGGCGGTGAAGGGATTGATCCTGGCGCTGATCGCGGGACTGATCGGCGGCTTGCTGCCGGCGGTGCGCGCGGCGCGGATGCCGATCACGCGAGCGTTGCGCGAGATCTAACGACGCGGACGCCGTCGCCAACGTAGGGCCGGCTCTCTAGCCGGCCCCATAAACACGTCGCGGCGGGCAAGCCCGCCGCATCATTCCTGACCGCGGCCGGCTGGAGAGCCGGCCCTACGTTCGAACACAGCGGCGCGGGCGTTGCGCAAGGTCTAGGCGTCGCTAGTGTCATCCTGAGCCGCGTAGACGGCGAAGGATCTCCCGGTACGTGCGCTCATCGCCCATATCAGGAGATCCTTCACAGTCTTCGCTGTTCAGGATGACACTACCGACGCTTTGGCCGTGACCAGTGGATGTCGATCTTCGGCTTCGGCGTCTCCAGCTCCGGCGGTTTGTACGCGGCCTGGAGCGCGGCGGCGGGAACGACGAACCGTGCGTTCTTTGCGTCGAACGCGCGCGGCAGCCGGTCTGCGGCGGCGAAGCCGAAGGCCCAGACACAGAGCGCCGTGAACGCGATCGCCACGAACGGAAACGCCGCCGCGGCCTCGCGCATCTCCGGCTCGACCACTTCGACGTAGCTCGCCGCGGGGCGGCGGGCGACGTTCGCGAAGAGCGTCACGAGGAGCAACCCGCCGGCGCAGAGCATGCCGGTCTCGTAACGCGCGAGATCCGAGGCCGCTCCGATGGCGAGCATCGCGGGTATCAGTCGCAGGAGCCAGAAGCCGGCGCGTTGCGCGGGATTGCGCATCGGCACGACATTCGTCAGCAGGTTGTTCACCGCCCACTCGCCAGCGATGCAGACCACGCCCGCAGCGGCGAGGATGGCGATGCCGGCGAGGTCGCCATCGAACGCGCGGAGCACGAAAGCCGCCGCGCCGAAAGCCGCAAAAGCCTCGGCGAGATGGACGCTGAAGAGGCGCATCGCGACGCTCTGCTTCGCCGGCCAGAAGTAGATCATCAGCAAGGCGAAGGCGAGCATTCCGGCCGTCGCGGGCAACATCACGCTGCGGCCGGCGAGCTGGGCTTCGAGGCCGATGCCGCCGAGGGAACGGGGCGGGGCTTCGGCGGCGAGGGTGGACCAGGGCGTGGCGTACACGAGCCAGACATCGCGAACGTACGCGCGCTGGAAGACGTACATGTCGAGGGCCGAGAGCGCGGCGTTGGCCAGGGTGACGGAGAGGACGAGCTGGCAGAAGCTGACGACCGCGATCCGCCACGCAGCGGGGCGCGGGCGATACTCTTGCCCGAACCGATCTTTCAATTCGCCGTATAACGTCATTGGCTCGATCTCGTGCGCGGCGGTATCCTCTCCCCACGCCGCGCTGCTGTCCAGCCTCGGCTCATGACGATGCTCCCCACGCCACCGCCTCCGCGCCGTTCCCGCACGGGACGGAAGACGTTCCTCGTCTGGCTCGCCAGCCTGGCGATCATCATCCTTTACACGTGGGCCGAACCGCTGATCGACCGGCTCGGCATCAACGGAATCGTCTCCTTCGTCGTCTTCCTCGCCTCCCTCACGTTCATCGCCCTCAGCCTCTACCTCGTCACGATCTTCATCCGCTGGTTACTGCGGAAGCTGTTCTGGCGCGTCGGGCGACGGCTGTTCCTCAGCTACGTCCTCATCGGCCTCCTCCCCTTCATTCTGATGACGATCCTTCTCGGCGCCGTCGGCTACATGATCGCCGGCGTGATGAGCCACGCTGCGCTGCGCGGCGAACGGCAGGCGACGCTGGGGCAGATGGAGTCGCAGGCGCTGGAGTACGGCCTGACCGGACGCAAACCGGTCGATCGCCTGAAGACGCTGGAGATCTACGACACCGCTTCCGGCAGCGACAACGCGGAGCAGCTGCCGAAGTGGCTGCGCAAGACTTCTTTCAGCGGCATCGTGACGCGCGACGATCAGCCGCTGCTCGTCGCGTCGCGGCAGTTCGATGCCGGCGACGGCGAGACGCGCAGCATCGTGTTCGTGCAGCCGATCGACGAGGAGTGGTCCCGCCAGCTCGAGGAAAAGGGCGGGATGATCATCACCCACGACAACCACGAGAAGAAAGAGAAGGCGAACGTCGGGACGATCAACGTCAACGGCAAGAAGCAGCGCGTGGTGCTGAGCGCCGACTCGGCGTTCGAGGAGATCATGCGCCGCGGCTTCGGCTTCAACCGTGTCGTGTGGGCCGACCTCGTGGCGCCGACGAGCTGGGAAACGGGCGAGACGAACAAGGACCGGCAGTTCCTCACGTTCGTCTCCAATCCGGTTCGGAACCTCTTCCAGTTCTACTTCGGCGCATCGTCCAGCAACTACATGCGCATTCTGGCGAACGTCATCCTGGCGCTCGTCGTGATGCTCTGCATCATCTACATGTTCGCCGCCGCGTTCGCAGCGGTGCTGATCTTCTCGATCTCTCGCGCCGTGAATCGCATCGAGAAGGGCACGAAGGCGGTCGAGCGCGGCGACTTCTCGTACCGCATCCACATGAAGCCGCACAACCAGCTCGGCGAGATGGCGATGTCGTTCGACCGGATGACGGAGTCGATCGCGTCGCTGCTCTCGACGGTGGCGGAGAAGGAGCGGCTGCAGAGCGAGATCGCGATCGCGGCCACGATCCAACGGAACCTGCTGCCGAAGGAAGGGCCGCAGTTCCGCGGCGTGTCGTTCTCCGCGCACTTCGAGCCGACGACGTCGATCGGCGGCGACTACTACGACGTCTTCAACCTCGACAAATCGCGCCTCGCGGTGGCGATCGGCGACGTCTCCGGCCACGGCCTCTCGACCGGCCTGGTGATGGCGATGGTGAAAGCCGCGATCACCACGCTCGTGGAAGAGGGCGCCGAGGAGACGTCGCTGTTCCATCGGCTGAACGAGCTCGTTTACCGGTCGACCGAACGCCGCGCGTTCATGACGCTCGCGTTCACGATCTTCGACCTCGAACGCGGCGTGATCCGCCACACGAACGCCGGGCATCTCTACCCGTATCTGCTGCGCAAAGACGTGCAACCGTCGTCGATCGAATCTCCGTCCCTGCCTCTCGGCGTGCGGCAGGAGATCACGACGCGGACGGTGGAGATCGACCTGCAGGAAGGCGATGCGATCGTCTATCTGTCGGACGGCATCGTGGAGGCGCAAAACGACGCCGGCGACCCGCTCGGGTTCGAGCAGCTCGAGGCGCTGCTCGCGCAACAGGTCGACCGCTCGCCGACGATGATCCGCGACAGCATCCTCGACGCCGTGGCCCGCCACAGCGGACTCCGCCCCGCCGACGACGACCGCACGGTGATGGTGCTGCGCTTCGACGCGTTCAAGTCGCTGCGGGAAGAAGCGCCGGTGGCGGAGGAGACGACGGCGGCGGTGTGAGCTAGACCTCGAGCACCATGGTCGACGCCACCGCGCTGCTGCAACAGGCCCTCACCCTTCCCGAACACGACCGGACCAAGATCGCCGCTCGTCTGCTGGAAAGCCTGGATGATGATGGCCAAAGCGACGTGGACGCCGCGTGGGCCGCTGAGATCGAACGCCGCTGCGCCGCGGTGGATGCAGGAACGCTGGCCACCAGCGACTGGAAGGACGTGCGAGAGCGCATCGAGCGCGAGCTTTTCGGTCGGTGACGGTTCCGGCACGCCCGAACGCAGAGGCTGAAGAGGAGTTTCGCTCCTACATTCGTTGGTACGAGAACGAAGGCGCTGGCTTGGGCGATCGCCTGTGGTTCGAGATCGACTGAGCGGACGGGCTGAAGCCCGCCGCCACATTCAGAGCCTTACTTGCTCGCCGTTTGCGGGGCTTTGCCGACCGCGGGCTTTGCAGGGAGGAAGTTCTTCGCGATCCGATTGATGTACGTCACGGTCTCGCGGAACGGCGGCACGCCTTTGTACTTCCACACGTTGCCTTCGCCGGCGTTGTACGCGGCGACGGCGTGATCGGCGTTGCCGTGGAAGGTCTCGAGGAGCCAGCGGAGGTAGCGGGTGCCGGCGTAGATGTTCTCGGCGGGATCGAAGCTGTCGGTGACGCCGAAGCGTTCGGCGGTCGCGGGCATCAACTGCATGAGGCCGCGCGCACCTTTGTTGGACATCTCGCGCGGGTTGAAATCGGACTCGGCCTTGATGACGGCGGAGACGAGCGCGGCATCGACATCGAACTTCTTCGCCGCCTCTTTGATGAGCTGGTCGAAGCGCGTCTTGAACAACGGGCCGCTCTCTTCGGTGTAACGCCACGACCGTTTCGGGAACACGCCGCCCTGTTCTTCCACGATCTTCTTCACTTCAGCCACCACGGCGGCCTCGACCACTTCGTCGTCGACGATGCGGTCGACGCGGTCGAGCGGGACGGTCATGGAGCCGCCGTTCTTGAGCGTCAGCTGCATCGTGTCGTCGTCGACCATGCTGAAGTTGGAGATCTTCATGGCCCGGCCGTCGGTGAAGATCGCAATGCTCGCGTTCGCCTGGGTGGCGAACAAAGCGGCGCTGAGCACGGCAAGAAGGACGATCCGTTTCATTGTGGACTCGGGATAACTATTGTCCGGGAACCATTATTGCGCGCGTGCCGAGTTGCTGTTTGTCGGTTGTCCGTTGCTCGCGCAGACGTGCCGCAAACGAACCGAGCTACTGGCAACCAGCAACTCTCTAAGCTCTGGGGTGATAGGTCTCGTAGATTTTCTGCAGCCGCGCCCGGGAGACGTGCGTGTAGATCTGCGTCGTCGAGATGTCGGAGTGGCCAAGCATCATTTGGACGGATCGGAGGTCCGCACCGTTCTCCAGGAGATGCGTCGCGAACGAGTGGCGCAGCACGTGGGGCGAGATGTGCGACTTGATCCCGGCCTTCCGCGCGTACTTTTCCACCTTCATCCAGAACGACTGTCGGGTCATCGGGCGGCCGCGTTGGGACAGAAAAAGGTACGGATCAGGCAGCTTCACGAACGCGCCGCGGCCCTGTTCGAGATAACGGATGATCGCGTCGCGCGCGGCGTCGCCGAACGGCACGATGCGCTCCTTCGAGCCCTTCCCCATCGTGCGCAGGAAGCCGGCGTCCATCACGAGATCATCGAGCCGCACCTTGATCAGCTCGCTCACCCGGAGACCGGTCGCGTAAAGAAGTTCAAGCATCGCCGCGTCGCGCAGGCCTTCCGCGGTGGTGCGGTCGGGCGCGCGCAGCAGGGACTCGACTTCCTCCGGCTGGAGCGACTTCGGCAGCGTCGTCCAGAGCTTCGGATTCTCCAGGTTCTCCGTCGGGTCGGCCTTCAGATGGCGCTCGGCGACGAGGAAGCGAAACATCCCGCGGATCGCCGCCAACGCGCGGGCGACGGAGCGCGCGGAGATGCCCGCCGTCCGCAGCGACTGGAAGTAGCGCACGATGTGCACGCGCGCCACGTCTTCCAGTTGCATCTTCTGCTCATTGAGCCAATGGCCGAAGTGCCGCAGGTCGATGCGGTAAGACGCAAGCGAGTTCTGCGCTAAGCCTTTTTCGACGGCGAGATAGTCGAGGAAGATCGGCAGGTACGTGACGAAGTACGCGCCGCCTTCCTTCTTCTCAGGATCGATCGCCCGCGGCTTTGGCTTCATGCGCCACCAGGTCGGCCATGTACGAGCTGCGCACGAACGGTCCGGAGAACACGGCGCGGAAGCCCATCTCCTCGCCGTGCACGCGGTACTCCTCGAACACCGCCGGATGCACGTACTCGACGACGTCGAGCTTCTCGCGTTTGGGCTGCAGATACTGGCCGATCGTCACGATCTCCACCCCGCTGTCGAGCAACCGGCGAAGTGAGTCGAGCACTTCTTCGCGACGCTCGCCGAGGCCGAGCATGAGACCCGATTTCGTGACGGTTTGCGGATCGACTTCCTTCGCGTGCGCAAGCACCGCGAGCGAGCGTTCGAAGCGCGAGCCGGGCCGCACGAAGTCGTACAAACGCGGCACGGTCTCGACGTTGTGGTTGAAGTAGTCGGGCTTCGCTTCGACGACGGTTGCGACGGCGTCGAGATTGCCGCGGAAGTCGGGCGTCAGCACTTCGACGGCCGCGTGCGGCAGCGCCTCGCGCAGCTCGTGAATCGTCTCCGCGAAATGCTGCGCGCCGCCGTCGAGGAGATCGTCGCGCGTGACCGACGTGACGACGACGTGGCGCAGGCCCATCCGCTTCGCCGTCTCCGCCACGGCGCGCGGCTCGTCGGCCGAAGGCGGCGCGTAAGGGCG
>JAFAVZ010000123.1 GCA_019242175.1 Acidobacteriota bacterium | reverse complement strand
ACGATCTTCCGCACGTCTTTGCCGCTCGTTTCGACGCCGACGTTGAACGAGACGACGTCTGGCGCCATCTCCACCGAGCCGGTGCCGCTGACGATGAGGATGTCGTAACGCGGCGTGTTCACCGCCACGGTCTGGGCGGGGGGCGGTGGCGGCGGAGGCGGAACGGCGCCTTGGCCGAGGACGGACGTTGCGACGAGGAGCAGCAGTGCGGATCGCATGGTTCGGATGCTACATTCGGTTGGATGCGTTGGCTGCTCGTTTCGATACTGCTCCTTCCCCACTCGCTACTCGCCGCCGACTTCGATGCAAAAGCGGCGGAGCGATTCGCGAACCTCGCGCTGGCGTGCGTGCACAAGGAGTATCCGAACAAGATCGCGCACAACCTCGCCTCCGACAAAGACGTCGCGCCGCCGCGCAAGCTGACGCCGGCGTTCTACGGCTGCTACGACTGGCACTCGTCCGTGCACGGTCACTGGCTGCTCGCGCGTCTCGCCCGCACCTTTCCTGACGCGCCGTTCGCTGCACCCGCCCGGGACGCATTGCGCAAGAGCCTCAGCGCGGAAAACATCGCGCAGGAAGCAGCGTACCTGCGCGGCGAGGGGCGGGCGAGCTTCGAGCGTCCGTACGGACTCGCGTGGCTGTTGCAGTTGGGCGCGGAGCTGCGCGAGTGGGACGACCCGTTCGCGCGCGAGCTCTCGGCCAACCTGAAGCCGCTCGAGGCCGCGGCGACGGAGCGGCTGAAGACGTGGCTGCCGAAACTCTCCTACCCTGTTCGTTCCGGCGAGCACTCCCAGACGGCATTCGCGCTCGGACTCATCCTCGACGCCACGCGCGATCGGGACATCGCATCCCGCGCGCGAGCGTTCTACATCGCCGACAAGAATTGTCCGCTAGCGTACGAACCGTCCGGCGAGGACTTCCTCTCGCCCTGCATCGCCGAGGCGGATGCGATGCGGCGCGTGCTGCCGCCGGTGGAGTATGCGGCGTGGCTGGGCGGCTTCCTGCCCCAGCTTCCCGTCGACGGCAAGGGGGACTGGCTGAAGCCGGCGTTGGTCACCGATCCGAGCGACCCGAAGCTCGCCCATCTCGACGGACTCAATCTCAGCCGCGCCTGGATGCTCGAAGGCATCGCGTCCGGATTGCCGGACGGCGATCCGCGCATCGTGGCGTTGCGCAAGGCCGCCGCGGCGCATCGCGAAAGCGGATTGGCGGCGGTCACCGGCGAGCACTACGAAGGCGGCCACTGGCTGGGCAGCTTCGCCGTCTATCTGACGACGAAGCGAGGACTGCGTTGAATCGAGGCCTTGCCGCGGCGATTGCGATCTCCATCGGCATCGCCGCCGCGGTCGCGACGTGGTGGATGCCCCACCCCATCCGCGTCGCCGGCGTCTCCCTCGGAGACATCGCCCTGCCGCTCGTCGGCATGAAGGGCTTCACGCTCGGCGCGAATCCGTACGACCTTCGCCTTCACGGCTCCGCGCCGGCGTTATATCCGTTCACGGCGATGATCCTGCTCTGGCCGTTCACGCTGCTGCCGTTGCGGCTCGCCGCGCCGGCGTTCATGGGACTGTCATCGGCACTTCTCGGCTGGGGCGTCGCGCGTCACGGCCGGCCATGGCAGCTGCTGCTCTTCCTGTCGCCGTCCTATTGGTCGGCCGTCTATTCAGTCCAGTGGTCGCCGGCGATCACCGCGGCGTTGCTCCTCCCCTTCCTGCTGCCGCTCGCGGTCGTGAAGCCGCAGCTCGGCGTCGTGCTCGCGGCGGGCGGGCGGTGGTCGCGCATGCCGATCGTCGCGACGCTCGTCCTCGTCTCGCTATCGCTCGCGATCTGGCCCGTGTGGCCCGTGGAATGGCTGCACAAAGGCAACCTGCACACGTTCAACGGCAGCGTGCCGCTGCTCGTGGTGCCCGGCTTCCTGCTCGTCGGCGCGGTCATCGCCTGGCGCAAACGCGAGGGACGCATGCTGCTCGCGATGGCGATCGTCGTGCAGCGCTACTTCTACGATCAGCTGCCGCTCTACCTCATCCCCAAGACGTGGCGGCAGATGACGATCCTGCTGCTCACTTCGTGGATCGCGGTCGCCGTCTGCTTCCGCGCCGGCTGGATCGACGTCGCGAGCGGAGCGCAGCGCCGGGACGTGTGGATCGCAGTGATCCTCGGCACGTTCCTGCCGGCGCTGGCGCTCCTCGTCTACAACGAGCGTTTCAGCTCTTCTTCCGCAGCGACGGCGAGCTCAGATCCAGCTCCGCCACCGGGATGACTTCCACGTTCTTGAACTTCGCCTTCAGCGGCTCGAGGAACTTCTTCGCATCGCCGACGATCACGACGCTGGCGTTCGCGCCGAGACTCGAGGTCGCGAATTTCTGGACGTCCGCGGCGGTGACGCCCTGCACGCCCGAGATGTAGCGTTTGATCTCCTCCAGGCTCACGCCGTAGAGCGCGAGGTCGGCGATCTCGTTCACGAGGCCGGCGCCGGTCTCCAGCTCGCGACTGAAGCCGCCGATGAGCACCGCCTTGCGCGGCGTCAGCTCCGACTCCGCGACCGCGGTCGTGCCCAGCTTGTTCAACTCGTCGAGGATGATGCTCGCCACCTCGGCGGCCGACTCGTTCTTCGTCTGCGCCGACGCGGAGAACGGGCCGACGTCGCGGCGGACGTCGAAGCGGCTGCCGGCTCCGTAGCTGAGGCCGCGTTTGATGCGAATCTCCTGATTGAGCCGCGCCGAATAGCCGCCGCCGAGAACGGAGTTCGTCACCTGCGCGACATTGAATGACGGATCGACGCGCTTGATCCCCTGCCGCGCGACGACCACCGCCGCCTGACCGGCATTGGGCATGTCGATCACGACCACGCGCGCGGCCGGTGCGGCCACGGCGTTCTTCGTCGTGATCGTCGCCATCGCGGCGCCCGTGCCCTTCTTCCAGCCGCCGAGGGATTTCTGCGCGACGTCGAAGGCCGCCTGCGGCTCGATGTCGCCGGCGATCACGAGGATCGCGTTCTCGGGCCGGTAGTGCTTCTTGTGGAACGCGACGAGATCCGCCTGCGCAATGCGCGGCAGCGACTCCGGCGTACCGCTCACGTTGTGGCCGTACGGCATCGAGCCGAAGAGCACGCGCGACGTCACGTAGTTCGCCAGCGAGCCGGGACGCTGCATCGCGACGCGGATCGAGTCGAGGTTCTGATCGCGCTGCGTGTCGAGCTCCTCTGTCTTGAACGTCGGGTTGCGCACGACGTCGGCGAGGTAGCCCATCGCGCTCGCGAAACTCGTGGAAAGCGACGATAGGTTGACGTACGACGCGTCCCAACCCGCGCCGCTGTCGATCGTCGCGCCGAGCGCCTCGACGCCGCGCGCGATTTCTTCGGAAGACTTCGTCGTCGTCCCTTTGACCAGCAGCGTGCCGGTCATGCTCGCCAGTCCTCCGCGATCGGCCGGATCGGCTTCCGAGCCGGTCTTGATCAGCAGCCGCGCGGCGACGAGCGGCAAGCCTTTCTTCTGCACGACGATCACGCGCAATCCGTTCGCGAGCGTCTTCTCCGCCGGCGTCGGGATGTTCACCGCACGAGGCGCGGCCGGCGCCGGCGGCGTGGTCTGTTCCACGCTCGGTTCCTGGGCGAGAACGGGGAGGGCAAGCGAAACCGCAATGGCTGCAGCGACGAGTCTCTTCACTTCTTGCCTCCCTCGGCCACGTACTGGATGACGACCGCTTTCCCGTCGCCGATGTACTTCTTCATCACGCGCTGCACGTCGGCCGCGGTGACGGCGAGCGTCTTCTCCAGACCGGTATTGACGTCTTCCGGATCGTGGCTCACGACGACCGCCTCGCCAATCGCGGCGGCACGTCCGTTGTTCGTCTCGCGCTGGCGCAGCACCGAGGCGGCGATGAGGTTGCGCGCCTTCTCCATCTCCGCATCCGAGACCGGCGTGTCGATCAACTTCTGCAGCTCCGCGCGCGCCGCCTTCTCCCCTTCTTCGACGGAATGGCCGCTGGCCAGCGTGACGAGAACGACGAAGACGCCGAGGTCTTCGCGGAGATCGGCGAAGACGTTTGCGTCCTGCGCAATCTTCTGCTTGTAGACGAGCGACTGCGTCATGCGGGACGAATCGCCCATGCCGAGGATTGCCGAGGCCATGCTCAGGGCGTAGCTGTCTTCGCTCGATGCGGACGGCGTCAGCCACGTGATGCCGACGGCCGGCAGCGGCACATTCGGCGCCTTCTCCACGAAGCGTTTCTCCTCGGTGCGCGCCGGTTCTTTCGCCGTCACGCGCGGGATCGGCGTGCCGGGATTCGCGATGGGCCCGAGGTATTTGTCTACCCAGCCGTCGAGCTGCTTCTGGTCGAAATCGCCGGCGATGACGAGCACCGCGTTGTCCGGCCGATAGAACGTGGAGTGGAATTGCTGGACATCCGTGAGCGTGGCGGCGTCGAGATCTTCGATGCTGCCGATGCCCGGCCGCTTGTACGGATGGACGGTGAACGAGTCCTTGTCGAGTGCGTAGTAGAGCCGGCCGTACGGCGGCGCGAGGACGCGGAAGCGGTACTCCTCTTTCACGACGTCGCGCTCGCTCTTGAAGTTCGCGTCGTCGACGGTGAGGGAACCGAGGCGCTCGCCTTCCGCCCAGAGGAGCGTTTCGAGGTAGTTGGAGGGGATGACTTCGAAGTACTGCGTCGCGTCGTCCCGCGTCGTGGCGTTGTTCATGCCGCCGACGTCTTCCGTCAGCCGGTCCATCATCTCCGAAGGCATGTGCTTCGTCGCCTTGAACATGATGTGCTCGAAGAGATGGGCGAAGCCGCTGCGCCCTTCCGGATCGTTCTTCGAGCCGACGCGGTACCAGACCTGGATCGCGACCGTCGGCGTCGTGCGGTCCTGCAGCGTGTAGACCTCGAGGCCGTTCGAGAGCGTGCGGTGTTTGTAGTCGAGCCGCGGGACGGCGAGCTTCGCCGCGAAGGCGGTTTGGGTCAGGAAGAGCAGCAGGAGCAGGCGTTTTGCCATGCGATCACCTCGTGTGAGGGGCGCATGATAAAGGCGAAGCCGGAAACGGGACGGTTACAGCCTCGTGGCCCAACCCTTGGCGATCGCCTCGTCGAGGATGGCCGGCAGCTTGCGGTCCGCCTCCCGGGCCAACGCGTTCATGCGCTCGCCCATCTTGTTCTGCTTCTCGCCCAGGATGTTCTGCTGCTGCCCGAGCTCGTTCTGCCGCGCCCCGAGCTCGTTCTGCTTCGCCGACAACGCGTTCTGATCCGCCCCCGCCCGCGTCTGCATCTGCCCGATCCTCGCCTGCTCCTCGCCGAGGCGCGCCTGCACGACGCCCAGCTTCGCCTGCTGCTCCCCGAGAGCGGCCTGCTGCGCGCCGAGGTCGGCCTGCGGCTGGTAGAGCTTGCGGAGGCGATCGATGAGCTGCGCCTCGCGCGAGATGTACGTCTTCCCGTCCCGCTCGAACCAGACGAACCGCCGCCCATACCGCACCCGCAACGCCTCGATCCGGTCGACGTTCATCCCGCACTTGCCCCCGTTCGTGGTGACGTCCCCATCGCGAAAGACGACCCGGTCGCATTCGGCGAGAAGGGTAGGGGCGAGGGTGAGGAGGAGGATGAGGGCGAGGTTGCGCATGTATGGTTAAACGAAGCGACGCGGAGATGGTTAGCAAGTTGCGGTTACTGGTTACTGGTTGCTGGTTACTTGCGCAGCGGCGCCCGAAACGAGCCGCTGCGCAAGTAACCAGCAACTAGCAACCAGCAACTACTACTCCCCTCTTATCCTCGCGAAAAACGCCTCGCTCGAGACCGGCCGTCCCAGGAACCGTTCCACGAGATCGCGGGCCGGTTCTTCGCTGCCCCGGCCCAGGATTTGGTCGCGGAAGCGGCGGCCGATCGTGCCGTTCATCAGGTCGGCGCCGAACGTCGACACCATGTCCAGCGCGATCACCTTCGCCCACATGTATCCGTAGTAGCCGGCGGCGTAGCCGGACGCGATGTGCTCGAACGTGCCGGGGAACGACGTGCCGGCGAGGTGGCCCATCGGCGTCGCGCCTTCCATGTCGGCCCACGTCTCGAGGCAGGGGCGCGGCTGTTCGCCGGAGAGCGCCATGTCGAACGACGCGTAGAGATGCTGGCGGCCGTAGTCGATGCCGGCGCCGAATTTCTTCGCCGCGACGAGCCGTTGCACGAGCTCGTCGTCGATGGCCGGGCAAGTCGCGCACTGATTGCGCATCAGAGACAGCGACTCCATCCGGCTCGCCCACTCCTCGTACATCTGCGACGGCGCCTCCACGAAATCGCGTTCGACGCTCGTCCCGGAATGCTGCAGGTACTCGGTCTTCGACAGCACGCCGTGCAGCACGTGGCCGAACTCGTGGAGCAGCGTCTCCACCTCGTCGTGGGTCAGGCCATCGCGATTGAAGTTCGTGACGAGGACACTGATCGGCTTCCGCTTCGCGCGCTCGCTGCCGCCTCGCACCGGCCACGCCGCGGCGTGTTTGTACTTGCCGTCGCGCGGATAGAGATCGAGATAGATGCCGCCGATCAGCTCCCCGCTCGCGGCATCGCGAACGTCGAGATAGATCACGTCTTCGTGCCACACCGGCACCTTCGCGCGCTCGAACGTCACGCCGTAGAGACGCTCGCTGATGTCGATCATCCAGTCGATCGTCGGCACGGTCGGAAAGTACTTGCGCAGCTCTTCCTGGTCGATCGCGTAGCGCTCCTCGCGCAGCCGTTCGCGGTAGTACGAGACGTCCCAGCGGTCGACGTTCGCCTCTTCGGGCGCGACGCCGGTGAGCCGCCCCTTCACCTCCGCGAGCTGCGCCAGATCGAGTACCTCGGCCTCGGTGACCACGCTCTTCACGTCGTCGAGGAAGCGAAGCACAGTCTCCGGATTCTCGACCATCCGCCGCTTCGTGACGTAGTGCGCGTAGCTCGGCACCTCGTACAGCTCGGCGATCTCCTTGCGCAGCGCGACGATCTCGTCGAGGACGGCGAGATTGCGGTCCGTGCCGCGGTTCGTGTTCGCGGCGTAGTAGCGCTTTCGCGCCTCGCCGTCTTTCGCGTACATCATGAACGGCACGTAGTCCGGATAGTCGAAGCCGACGACGACGTTCCCCGCCTCGTCGCGCTCCATCCGATCGAGCCACGACTGCGGCAAGCCTTCGCACTCCGCGGGCGTGAACGTGATCTTCGTGTCATTGTCGCGGATGTGCCGCGCGAACTCCTGCCCCAGCTCCGTGAGCCGGTCGGAGATCTCCTTGAACCGCGCGCGTTTCTCCGGCGCCAGCGAGACGCCGCTGTCTTCGAAGCTCTCCAGGAGATCCTTGCGCAGCTGTTGATCCGCGATCGAGTGCGGCTTCACGGCGCGCACGCGTTCGTAGAAAGCCTCGCTCTGGAAGAGCTCGGTGAGGAAGCTCGACTCCTGGACGAGCGCGACGTCGCCCGCATCGCGGACGTCGCGGTCGGGATGCACGCTATTGAGCAACGAGATCGGTCCGAACGCGTCTTCGAGAACGGTCGACGCGCGATCCCAGGCTTCGAGGATCGATTCGGAGGTCGCTTCTTCGAGAGGGACGCGCTCGAGCGCGTCGACCAGCCGGCGAGCATCGGCCAGCGCCGACTCCGCGGCGCGACTCAGATCTGCGGCGGTGTAGACGGGAAGAAGGGCGCGTTCTGCTTCAGCTTCAACGAGAGGAACTGCGATATCCACCATCGGCATCGTCATTCTATGCAAACTTCTTCCCACGTTCAGTCGTATTGGTGAGGAAGCCCGGAGGCCCAAAGCATGAGACGAATCGCGGCAGTGATGGTTGCCGTTTGCGCGCTGTCCAGCGCAGCGCAGAATGACCCGTTTTCCCTTGGAAAAGCAGCGATGCAGCGAGGCGACGCCGAGACGGCGGTCGGCTTCTTCGAGAAAGCCGTCGCCCAGCAGCCGAACAACGCGCAGTATCACTACTGGCTCGGCGCCGCATACGGCACGCAGGCTCAGGACGCGAACGTCTTCAGCCAGGCCCGCCTCGCGGGCAAGACAAAGGCGGAGTTCGAGCGCGCCGTCGCCCTCGATCCGAATCTCATGGACGCGCGCATGGGCCTCATCGACTACTACACGATCGCGCCCGCAATCATGGGCGGCAGCCAGGAAAAGGCGATCCAGCAGGCGAACGAGATCAGGAAGCGCGACGTCATCCTCGGCCACCGCGCGATGGCCCGCATCTATCTGCGGGACAAGAAGACCGACCTCGCGCGCAACGAGTGGCTCACGGCCGTGAAGGAAACGCCCAACTCCGGCAAGGCTCACACCTCACTCGCCGGCTTCTATCTCAACGTCGACAAGAACAACGCCGCCGCGTGGACCGAGGCCGAGACGGCGACCAAAGTCGACCCCACCTACATGCCGGGCTGGTTCCGCCTCGGTCAGGTCGCCGCGAGCTCCGGGACGAACCTCGCCCGCGGCGAAGAAGTGTTGAAGAAATACCTCACCTACAAGCCCGAAGAAGGTGAGCCGAGCCTGGGCGACGCCCACTACTCCCTCGGCATGATTTACGAGAAACAGGGCAGGAAGGCCGAGGCGAAGGCGAGCTACCAGACGGCGCAGAAGTTCTTCCCGAAATCGAAGCCGATCGCGGAGGCCCTCAAACGCGTTTCGTGATGCGAGCTACTTCTGCGCGGCGAGGAGCGGATAGGGATTGATCGGCGTCCCCTGCCACCAACGCTTCTCGGCGGTGAGGATCTCGATGGCGAAGTGCAGATGCGGTGCGTCGGGCGGCGCGTTGCCGGTCGTCCCGACGTAGCCGATCACGGTGCCGGCCTTCACGGCGAGACCTTCGTGAATGCCGTCGGCGTAGCTGTCGAGATGCGCGTAGTAATAGACCTTCTCCTGCGCCGCATCGAATTCGTAGACCGTGAGGCCGCCCGCATTACTGGTGAAGAGCTTGCGGATGGTGCCGTCGACGGCGGCGATGACCGGAGTGCCGCGCGGCGCCATGATGTCGAGCGCGCCGTGCATCCGCCCACCGCTGCGCGACTGGTCAAAGTTGTCGCGGAGCTGCTCCGCGCTGACGCCGACGACCGGGATGAGAAGCGAACCGTTGCCGGTCGTCAGCACCGGCGCGGGAGTCACGAGCCGCACCGGCTTCGCCGATGTCTGCGCGCCCATCGAGGCCGGACGGACCATGAGTACGCCGACCGCCCCAAGGACGAGCCCGCTGAAAAAAGCGTAGGCGGTTCGCATGTGTGAGAGGGAAAACAACCGCCGTGCCCACTTCTTCCGGCCGCTGTATATTGCCGAGATCGCGTGCCCGAGCTACCCGACGTCACCGTTTACATCGAGGCGCTGGAGAAGCGCATCGTCGGCCAGCCGCTGCAAAAGCTGAGGCTGGCAAACCCATTCGTTCTCCGCACGGTAGTACCAGCTCCGGCCGAGCTCGCCAACAAGAAGGTTCTCGGCCTGCGCCGGCTCGGCAAACGGATCGTCCTCGAGCTCGAAGAAGACTACTTCATCGTCATCCACCTCATGATCGCCGGCCGTTTCCGCTGGCTCGCCTCGAACGCGAAGATTCCGGGGAAGCTCGGCCTCGCCGCCTTCGATTTCCCGAACGGGACGCTCCTGTTGACCGAGGCTGGGTCGAAACGGCGGGCTTCGATCCACTTGGAGAAGGGCGAGGCGGCGGCGCTCGCGCATGATCGCGGCGGCCTGGAACCGCTGCAGATGACGAACGACCAGTTCCGCGAGGCCCTCACCCGCGAACGGCACACCATCAAACGCACGCTCACCGATCCGCACGTCTTCAGCGGCATCGGCAACTCGTACTCGGACGAGATCCTCCACCGCGCCCGCCTCTCCCCGGTCCAGATGACGACGAATCTCGACGAAGCGGAGCTCGTGCGCCTCTTCCACGCCGTCCGCGAGACGCTCGAGATCTGGACCGACCGCCTCCGCGAGGAGACCGGCGACGGCTTCCCGGAGAAGGTGACGGCGTTCCGGGAAGGGATGGCCGTCCACGGCCGCTACGGCAAACCCTGCCCCGACTGCGGCGCGCCAGTGCAGCACATCGTGTACGCGGAGAACGAGACGAACTACTGCGCGCGCTGCCAGACGGGCGGGAAGCTGCTCGCCGACCGCTCGCTCTCCCGCCTCCTGAACAGCGATTGGCCAAAGTCGATCGACGAGCTCTAAAACGTAGGGCCGGCTCTCCAGCCGGCCTCATGGAATACGGTCGCGGCGGGCGCCGCCCGCCGCATCATTGTCGACTGCAGCCGGCTGAGAGCCGGCCCTACATGCCGAGGCGGCGGGCACACTACCCTCTTGCACGCATCATTTGATGTCTTCCCTCTCCCGAAAGCCGGCGAGCACCCGGAACCTCGGGAAGCTTGGCCAACAAACGCAGCGGGCCGTGCCCGCCTGCGTTCTAACCTTCGCTTCAGCCGGGCGTCTATCAGCCCGAGATCATGTCCCCAGCCGCCGTCGCCGTAACGTTTTCAGGTCCTGTGCTCACCACGAAGAACGCAGTCAAGCCCGATGAAGACCTCCGCCTCGCCGCCGCATGCGCCGCGGGCGAGACGAACGTCTTCGAACGGCTCTACCGCACCTACGGCGAGCGCATGAAATCGATCGCCTACAACCACCTCGGCAATGCCTCCGATGCCGAGGATGCGGTGCAGGAGACTTTTCTGAAGGTGCATCGGGCGGCGGGGAGCTACAGCGGTGAAGCTTCGTTCTCGACGTGGATCTACCGGATTCTCGTCAACACCTGCTACGACCTGTTGCGCAAACGCAGACGGCGTCCGGAGGAGACGCCGATCGACGACATGGCCGGCTTCGAGCGCTCGGGGCCGTCCGTGGACGAAGCGAAACGCATGACGTTGCGCAAGCTCCTGGCGACACTCCCCGAACAACGGCGCAGCGTCTTCACCCTGTTCGAGATCGAAGGCCTCAGCCACGCCGAGATCGCCAACATCCTCGGCATCAGCGAAGGGTACTCTTAGTATATTCTCGTCGCCACCAAGAAACAGCTGCAGGAACAATGGAAGACCCGGAAATGAACATCACCTGCTCCCAACTCGACGATCTCCTCCTCGAAGGCGATGCGTTCTCGATGCGGACTGCCGCGCGTCACGCGGAGTTCTGCCCGGCGTGCGCCGCAATGCTCGCCGACTGGAACGAGATCTCGACGACCGCCCAGTCGCTGCACACGACGTGGGAAAACAACACGCTGTGGCCGCGCATCGATCGCTCTCTGCGCGCGGAACGGCAGACGACGCGCGGCCGTCTCTGGCAAGTCGCCGCCGCCCTCCTCCTCACCGCCGGCCTCGGCGGCTTCATGTGGCACTCGTATCAACAGGATCGCGACTACGACCAGGCGATCATGCGCCCGACCGCGATCGACAATGTGGAGAACGCGGAACGCTCGCATCAGCAGGCGATCGCCGATCTGGAAAAGCTCACCGACCCGAAGCTCGAGCAGGCGGAGACGCCGCTCATGGTCAGCTACAAGGAAAAAATCATGCTGCTCGACGACGCCATCGCGGAATGCGAGGCGAACATCGAAGTGAATCGACAGAATGCGCACCTTCGCCGCCAGCTCCTCGCGCTCTACTCCGAGAAGCAGTCGACGTTGAAGGATGTGCTGCGAGAGGACACCCATGCATCGAATCAATAAGACTGTGTTCGCCTTTGCACTCGCCGCGCTGGCGCTCGCCGCGCGGGGCGACGATCGCTATGACCACACCGTGAACAAGACGATGACGTTCAAGGGCGGGCGGGTGACAATCGACAACAAGTTCGGCGACGTGCGCGTCACGACGAAGAGCGGCTCGACGCTCGCGTTCAAGGCGGTGATCCGCTCCTCCAGCTCGGAGCTCGGCCAGCAGATCAAGATCGTTTCGATCGACGGACCGGAAGGCATCGAGCTCAAGACCGTCTTCCCCGAGATCCGCATCCGCGGCGGACGGATCTCCTTCTCGGTCAATTACGAGGTGGAGGCGCCGGCGAACGCGCCGATCTCCGTCCGGAACCGCTTCGGCAACGTGGAGGTGATCGGGCTCCGCGCGGCGTCGGACATCAACAACGCGCAGGGCTCGATTCGAGCCCAGGATCTGCGCGGCACGCAACGCATCGAGAACGCGTTCGGCACGATCGAAGTCGAGGACAGCGACGGCGACACGACGATCCGCAATGCGAACGGGAACATCCGCGCGACGAAGATCGGGGGCGCGCTCGACGTGACCAACCGGTTCGGCTCCGTCGTCGTGGCCGACGCGTCGCGTTCGGTGTCGATCCGCAACGCGAATGGGAACGTCGATTTGCGCAACGTCGGCGGCGCGGCGAAGGTGGACAACTCGTTCGCATCCGTCGTGGTCGATCGCGTACGCGGGACGTTGGACGTGACGAACGGGAACGGGAAGATCGAGGCGACGAACATCGGCGCCCGCACGTCGCTCAAAGGCTCGTTCGCGACGATCCGCGCGGCAGACATCGCCGGCGAGCTGACCGTGAGCGGCTCGAACGCGAAGGTGGAGGCCGCGACGATCCGCGGGACGGCGACGATCTCGACGACTTTCGGCGGCATCGAGGCGCGCAACATCGGCGGCGTTACCCGCCTGTCGAACTCGAACGGCAGCGTGGTGGCGGCCGACGTCCAGGGGGCGATCAGCATCGACACCCGCTTCGGCCTCGTGCGCGCGGAGCGAATCCGCGGCACCGCGGACGTGGAAAACGCGAACGGCAGCGTGACGCTCAACGAGGTGAACGGCGGCGCGAAGGTGCAGACCAGCTTCGGCTCCGTGTTCGTGACGGCGATCGAAGGCCCGGTGGACATCCGCAACCAGAACGGCGCCGTGTCCGTGACCGGCCTGCGGACGCCATCCTGCCGCGACGTGGTCATCAAGACGACGTTCTCGCCAATCAAACTCTCCCTCCCCCCCACTCTCCGCTATTCCGTGAACGCCCGCACCAGCTTCGGCCACATCACGACGTCTCTCCCGATCACGACGACGAGCGTGGCCGACGAGACGCTGGTGGGCACGATGAACGGCGGCGGCTGTCGGATGGAACTGGTGAACGCGAACGGGAACATCACGATCGAGAAGGAGTGAGGGCGTAGTTCTGCATCAGGAGGCTCGCGACCTCCTGGGGAACTGCGCCGCGATAGACCGGCGGAAGCAACTGCATCACCGCCTCTTGTGGCGTGAAGAGTTTCAAGGAAAGCTCCGCCGTCGGGATTGCGGTGCCCATCAGCGACGATCCCGATCTCCATCTCGCGATCGCCATAGATCGCCCAGGGCCCCGACTGCGGATAGACCAGCATCACGTCGGAGTTGTACGCGATGGCATCCGCCGGACTGCCTCCCGGATCCTCATGCAAGGCCTGCATGTAAAGTCTCCGGACGATCCCCCTGGCCGAACTGCAGGATCGGAAATTTGCCAAAGTGCGCGTGAAAGGATTCGACGGAATCCGGCCGCAGGACAATGAACGTAAACGAAGCATCGCCCACGGTTGCCATCAGCCCCTGCGCATCGCGGAAGAACTCCTCGGACCACACTTGATCGAGGTCGATCACGTGGAATGCGGCCGGTCGCTGGCGAAAGACCTGGTGCGGGAGGGAGGCTTGGCGATCGACGACGGTGTCGATGGTTTCCATCTCGCTAAACATGGGGCCCTTCGAATGCAGCCTCGAAAGACCCCGAGTCGAGAGGATCATTCACGGCAGCCAGAAATCGTCTCACGATCGAGCGACCGGACGACGATTGCGTTCGAAGCCCAGAAGTACTTCCCAAACGCGCTGTCTCCGCTGAACCGATGCCGCTCCAGGATCGCTTCGATGTTGCGCACCGTGATGAACGTGCAACGTATCTTCGGCGATCATCGAACCTGACCACGACGTCTGCGTTGTCAGCCGACGGATCGATGGTCTGAATGGTGTACAAGGTTCGTGGGTTCGACGGACCGATGAACGGAAACGCAGGGCCTCGGTCAGAACTAGACCGAGGCTGCTGTTGCGCGACGCTCAACGGACACACTGATTTCATTTGTTTCGTCGAGATCAACGGTCGTCGGCTGTGCGATGAACTCCAAATTGCGCGACGACGTACGGTAACGATATTGCTCCTCACGCGAGGCCCACTTTGTTCGCTCGTGGGTCAACAAGGGCCAAGCCAGCGAAGCTTCCTTGTTC
>JAFAVZ010000100.1 GCA_019242175.1 Acidobacteriota bacterium | reverse complement strand
GACGCTCGGCGACACGATCGTCCGCGTGCTCCGCTTCCGGGGCACGCCGGTCGAGACGCAGAACTACATCGACGACCTCGGCGTCCAGGTCGCGGACATCATCGTCGGCTTCCGTGAGATCGA
The DNA here is from genome assembly GCA_019242175.1 of Acidobacteriota bacterium. GTDB lineage: Bacteria > Acidobacteriota > Thermoanaerobaculia > Gp7-AA8 > Gp7-AA8 > JAFAVZ01. The sequence continues at coordinate 2,149 of JAFAVZ010000100.1, read as the reverse complement.
GCACAAGAACCTCGAACAAGTTCGCCAAATCGCCGAATCCACCAGATTCGACTACTACTGCTGGGATCTGTATTCGAAAGTCGCGGAGTGGTACGAGGCGGACAAAGAACGGCCGGCCGTGCGCGCGCGCACGCTCCACGAGCTCGAAGAAGGCGGCAACCTCAGCACGGAGATGGCCGCCGTCATCGTCGACCGCATCGTCCGCGCGCACCTGCAGACGATGGCGCGGCTGAACATCGCGTACGACCTGCTGACATATGAAGGCGACATCCTGCGGCTGAAGTTCTGGGCGCAGGCGTTCGAGATCCTGAAAGCGAAAGGCGCGGTCTTCCTGCAGACCGAAGGCAAGCTCGCCGGCTGCTGGGTCATGACCATCGACGACGGATCGGAGACGGAAGAAGAACGAGAGAAAGTCATCGTCCGCTCGAACGGGGTCGTTACGTACGTCGGCAAAGACATCGCGAACCAGTTCTGGAAATTCGGCCTGCTCGGCAAGGACTTCCGCTATCGCCTCTTCTCCACTCAGTGGAACGGCCATCCGCTGTGGGCCACGACATCGGACGACACGGATCCGAAAGCGCCGCCGTTCGGCCACGCGGAGCGGATCTACAACGTCATCGACTCGCGGCAGATGTATCTGCAGGCCCTGCTCAAGCAGGCGCTGCAGACGCTCGGCCATCCGGAGCAGGCGGAGCGCTCGATCCATTTCTCGTACGAGATGGTCGCGCTCTCGCACGCGACGGCGAAGGAGCTCGGCTACACGGTCTCAGGCGAAGACGCGCAGAAGCCCTTCGTCGAGGTGTCCGGACGCAAGGGCCTGGGCGTGAAGGTCGACGACCTGCTCGATCTGCTGATCACGAAGGCGACCGCGGAAGTGGCGCGCCGCAACCCCGAGCTGTCGCCCGAGGAGCAGAAACGAACCGCATCGCAGATCGCCGTCGCGGCCATCCGCTATTTCCTGCTGAAGTTCTCGCGCGGCAAGCTGATCGTGTTCGACATCGAAGAAGCGCTGAGCTTCGAAGGCGAGACCGGTCCCTACCTGCAATACGCGGTCGTCCGCGCGAACAACATCTTCAACAAGCTCCGCGAGCGTGAAGGCGTCGATGCCGGATCTGTGATCGCCGGCCTCGACCAGGCCTCGGCGGACGAGCTCATGGCCGACGGCGAAGGCGAAGGCGGCAGCCTCTGGGCCGTGATCTTCGAGGCGTCGCGGCTGGATGAGGTCGTCGAGCAGGTCGTCCGCTCGCTCGAGTTCTCCGGCCTCGCCAAGTACACCTTCGGGCTGGCGCAGATGTTCAATGCGTTCTACCATCGGTTTCCTATCCTCAACGAGGAAGACGCAGGACGGAAGGCGTGGCGCGCTGCAGGCGTCGCGTATGTACGCGACCAGCTCACGCGCGCGCTTGATCTGATGGGAATCGAAGTCCCCCACAGGATGTAGGGCGCCCCTTTTAGGGTCGCCATCAATATGGCTCTTATTGGCATCACAAACTGTCGCAAGCTCGAGGACTATCGCCAGTCGGTGCTCCACGCCGGCGGCGAGGTCCGCGTGCTCGAGACGACGACGGATCTGTCGGGCGCGCTCGACGGGCTCGACGGCCTGCTGCTGACCGGCGGCGGCGACGTCGACCCGGCGCTGTACGGCGAGACGCCGCACGCGACGATGGATCCCGCCGAGCCCGGCCGCGATCAGTTCGAGATCGGCCTCGTCAGCCTCGCGCGCGGGCGGCAGCTTCCGATCCTCGCGATCTGCCGCGGCATCCAGGTCCTCAACGTCGCCTGCGGCGGCACGCTCGTGCAGGACATCCCGTCGCAGGTGCCGGGCGCGCTGTCACACCGCCTCGCCGTCCCGCCGCACCAGGCGATGGAGCTCGCGCACGAAGTCTGGATCGACAAGGACAGCCAGCTCGCGCGCCTGATGCGCGAGCGCCTCACCGACACCGACGCCTGCGACGTCAACAGCCGGCATCACCAGGCCATCCGCCAGGTCGCGCCGGGCTTCGTCGTCTCCGCCACCGCCCCGGACGGCGTCGTCGAAGCGATTGAAGATCCGAAGCAGAAGTTCTGTCTCGGCGTGCAGAGGCAGCCGGAGAACTTCTTCCGGCCGGGAGAGTTTCGGCCGCTGTTCGAAGGGTTTCTGGAAGCTAGC
>JAFAVZ010000008.1 GCA_019242175.1 Acidobacteriota bacterium | reverse complement strand
GAGGAGCACATCGTGTCCAGCGTCATGCTCGGCCCGTGCAGGTTGAGGACGTAGGAGACGCGGTTGGCGATGCTGGCGGCGCTGCCGACGATGCCGAGGCGGCGGCCCTGGGCGGTGGCATCGGCGCCGAAGAGTTGGTACTCGACGTACATCACGCCGACGTAGACGCCGACCTGGCCGGGCAGATCGTCGGCGTGCGGGATCTGCAGTGTGGCGCGCGTGTAGCCCGCGTCTTCGACAGCCATCCAGGCGTGCTGGAGGAAGAGGCGCTCCTGCGGATCGGTGATCTCCGCGTCGAACGGCGACATGTTGAAGAACGCCGGGTCGAATTCGTCGACGCCTTCGATGAAGCCGCCCCACTTGCTGTAATGCTGGCCGGCGGCGTTGCGGTCGGCGCTGTAGTACTCGCGCCAGTCCCAACGCTCGCGCGGCACTTCGGTGATGCAGTCTTTGCCGTCGCGCAGGTTGTTCCAATACGCCTCGACGTTGCGCGCTTCGGGATAGCGGCCGCTCAATCCGATGATGGCGATCGGCTCAGCTTCCTGCTTCGGCGCCGGCGCTGCGTTGCGACGGCGGCCGAGACGGCGGCTCGTGGTCTCCGGCTTGGCTGCAATCGGTGCGGCGACTGCGGCGACGGTGAAGAGCGACGCCAGTCGCGCGGCGTGATTCGCGACGAAGTACGCGGCGAGCTCGCGGATCGTCTGGTACTCGAAGAAGAGCGTCTTCGGCAGCGAGCCGAACGTCTTCTCCAGCTGATTCGTCAGGCGCATGGCCAGGATGGAATCGATGCCGTAGTTCTCCAGTGCGGCGCGCGGATCGATGCGGTGCGACGGAACCTTCAGCAGGTCCGACAGCTCCTTGCGCAGGTACTGCTCGGTCTTCTCGCCAAGGCCGTCAGCATCGGCGGCGACTTCGACCGAGGGGATGGCCGTCTTTGCCGGGGCCGCGAGCAACACGCTGCGGAGGCGTTCGCGATCGCCTTCCGCGATCAGCACCTGGTCGTGCGGCGCGGCGAGGATGCGGTGGAATGCGGCGATGCCGGTGGCCGTGCGCATCGGATGCATGCCGGTCGTCCGTTGGAGCATTTCGCGGCCCGTCGCATCGACGGCCATGCCGCCCGCTTCCCACAACGGCCAGTCGATCGCGCGCGTGCGTCCGTGGCGTTGGCCGGCCGCGACCAGGCGATTGCGATGTGCGGCAAATTGGTCGAGGAAGCCGTTTGCGGCTGCGTAGTCGGCCTGGCCCGGATTTCCCGCCGCGCCGGCGACGGCGGCGAAGAGCACGAAGAAGTCGAGCGGGAGGTCGCGCGTGGCGTGATCGAGGTTGTACGCGCCGGCGACTTTCGGCGCGAGGACGGCGCGCGCGTCGGCTGGGGTCTTGTTCAGGAGGAATGCGTCGGCGATGACGCCAGCCGCGTGGAGGATGCCGTCGAGGCGTCCGTAGTCGACGAGGATCGTGGCGATGAGCTGCCGCACCTGCTCGGCGTCGGCGACGTCTGCTTGCATGTAGCGGACGCGGTCGTCTTGCAGCAGCTGGTCGGCGTCGAGCGCAGAGCGGCCGGTGAGGATGACGCGGGCATCTTTGGTGCGGGCGAGGATCTCGCGGGCGAAGAGGATGCCGAGGCCGCCCATGCCGCCGGTGATCAGGTAGATGCCGTCTTGTTGGAAGGCGATGGTTGTCTCGCCCTCGAGCGGCATTTCCTGCCATGTGAGGACCTTGCGGATGCCCTTCTCGTACTTGACCACCGCATCGCGTCCGCGGCTCTTTTCGTTTTCGAGCTCGCCGTGCGTTTCCGGTGCAAGGAGGATCAGCTGGCCGGTGAACAGCGGGTTCTCGCGTTCGGCGGTTTTCAGCAATCCGGAGAGGCCGGCGAAGAGCGGCTGGTCTTCGTGATGGGGGACGACGATCTGGACCAGCATCTTGCCGCGCGTGTCGCGCAGGATCGTCTGGACGCGTTCGATGCACGCCAACGCCGCTTCGGTGTAGCCCTTTGCGGGATCGATGACGACCGCGTCGTGCGCGGCATATCCAGCTACATCGCTGGCGAGATCGCTCGCCTGCCAAACCGGAATCGCGTGCAGGACGCCCGTCTCCGTGTGCAGCGCGCGCGACGAAAGCCCGCGCATCTGCACGCAGACGTTTCCTCGCGCGTCGCAGAGATCGACGTCGAGCTTCGTGACCTTGTCGGCGGCGGCACTGCCGTTCGCATAACGCACCCATGCGGCCATTTCGCTCGTGCACGGCGCGAGGATGCGCAGTGTTTCGAGCGCGAACGGCAGACGCGGCTCGGAGCCGGCGTCGATCAGGCCGATCGCGGCTTGCAACGCGCCGTCCATCAGGCTGGGATGGAGGACGTAGTCGCCCGCGACGCCTTCCGGCATGCGGAGGCGCGCCAGCACTTCGTCGCTTCCCCGATGGATGGTCGTGATGCTCTGCATCGTCGGGCCATAAGCGAGCCCGGTTTGCGCGCACAGCGCATAGACGGCGGTGGCCGGGAGCGTGCCCTGCGTCATCCGCGATTGGAGCGTCGCGAGATCGAGCGGCGGTTGCGCGGCTTCGGTGGAGAGCGTCGCGCGGCCCTGGCAATGGACGGTGTCGTCGCTGGCGATCTCGAAGTCGATCGCATCGCCGTCGGCTTCCAACGCAATCTCGACTGCCTTCTCGCCGTTGACGACGATCGGCTGGGCCCAGATCACGTTGTGCAGTTCCACCGTTGCGGCGGACGGCAGCGCGTTTTCGATGGCGACGCGCGCCATTTCGAGATACGCGACGCCCGGCAGGACCTTGTTCGTCGTCACCTGGTGATCGGCGAGGAAGAACTCCGCGCCGGTGAAGGTCGAGCGATAGCGTTGGCCGTCGAGATCGGACGTGTTGCTGTGCAGCAGCGGATGGATCATCGCCGTCGCCGTCGCCGTCGTCGTCGTCGCGCGAGCAACATCGATCCAGCAACGCTCGCGAGCGAACGGATACGTCGGGAGACTCATCCGGCGCGGCGTCGCGCCGTTCCATTGGATGCTGCCGCCGGCGAGCCACTGCGTCAGTTCCGCAGAGCGATCGCCTTCCCCGCCGGCTACGTACGCCGCGAGTTTCTCGATCAACTCGTCGGCGGACCGCACCACGAAGCCGGCGCGCTCTTCCATCGCCTCGCGGCCGGTCTGGAGCGTGTAAGCCATCGACGCGAGATCGAACGGCTGCGCGGTGCGGACGAATGCGAGCAGCTCCTGCGCTTGCTGGCGCAGCTGCTGCGGCGTCTTCGCCGAAAGCGGCACGAGGAACGACGTCGCCTCGCTGGCGGCGATGGCCGGCATCGGATACTCCTCGATCACGAGGTGCGCGTTCGTGCCGCTGAAGCCGAAGGAGCTGACCGCCGCGCGCCGCAGCGACCCGGGCGCCACGTTCCACGGCGCCGTTTCGCGGCTGACGTAGAACGGCGAGCTCGCGAAATCGAACTGCGCGTTTTCCTTCCGGACGTGCAGCGTCGGGACGAGCGTCTGGTGCTGCATCGAGAGCAGGACTTTTTGCAGTCCGGCCACGCCCGCGGCGGCGGTGGTGTGTCCGATGTTGCTCTTCACCGAGCCGAGCGCGCAGAAGCTCTTGCGGGCGGTCTTTTCGCGGAAGACGGCGGACAGCGCCTCGAGCTCGATCGGGTCGCCGAGCTTCGTGCCGGTGCCGTGCGCTTCCACGTAGCTGATCGTGTCCGGCTCGATGCCGTGCTTCGCGTAAACGCCGCGCTCCAGCTCGATCTGGCTGTTCACGCTCGGCGCGGTGATGCCGTTCGTTTTGCCGTCCTGATTGATGCCCGATCCGAGGATGACGCCGTGGATGAAGTCCCCGTCGCGACGGGCGTCTTCGAGGCGCTTGAGCACGACCGCGCCGACGCCATCCGCGTTGACGATGCCGTCCGCGGAGTCGTCAAACGTCTTGCAGCGGCCATCGGCGGCGAACATGCCGGCCTGGCTCATCGTGCGGTACGACTCCGGCGCGAGCCACAGCGTGACGCCGCCGGCGAGGGCCATGTCCGTTTCGCGGCGCAGCAGCGCTTGCGACGCGAGATGGATCGCCACGAGCGATGACGAGCAGGCCGTGTCGATCGAGATCGCCGGGCCCTTGAGGTTCAGGTAATACGCGATGCGCGCGGCTGCGATTGCGGAGCTGTTGCTCGTCACCGCGGCGTGACCGACGGCGCCGCTGCGCGACAGCAACAGCGCGTAGTCGTTCGTGGAGATGCCGAGGTAGACGCCGCAGTTTTTGTTGGCGAGCGTGCTCGCTGCGTAGCCGGCGTCTTCGAACGCCTTGTAGCTTTCCTGGAGAAAGAGGCGGTGCTGGGGATCGATGCACTCCGCTTCCTGGGGCGAGATGCGGAAGAACAGAGGATCGAAACGGTCGACGTCGTTCACCGCGCCGAGCCACTTCGAGTCTTTCCTCGCCGGATTCGGATCGTAGTGGCGGGCGACGTCCCAACGCTCCTTCGGCACTTCGTCGATCGCGCATTTGCCATGGACGAGGTTTTCCCAGAACTGGCGCAGATCGTCTGCCTGGGGATAACGCCCGGACATGCCGATGATGGCGATGCGGTCGTCGGCGACGGCTGCTTTGCGGGCTCCGCGCTTCCGGGTGAGGCGGGCACCGGCCGTCGCGATCGCCGGAGCGGCGTCGATGGGCGCCGGCAGCGTTCCGATTTCCTGGTCGAGGAACCCGGCGAGCTCGCCGATGGTCGGGTAGTTGAAGACCTCCACGTTCGACAGCGCCAGGCCGAACTCCTGATTGATCGAGGAGATGAGCTTCGTGCCGAGGAACGAGTCGAGGCCGATTTCGGAGAAGGGCTGGTGGAGGTCGATCGAGGACGCCTCGATGCCGAGGACCGCGACGAGGTTCTGCTGCAGCCAACGTTGCAACGCTTCGCGATCCGGGCGCGTTGCGGTTGATGTCCGCGCGGACGGTGTCGCGTCTGATTCGAGCAGCCGCTCGCGACGCAGATGCGTCTCGATGGCCGGCTCGTTGCCTTCGATGACGAGCACGCGATCGTGGGGCGATGCGAGGATGCGATGGAAGGCGTCGAGACCAGAGGCCGTCGCGATCGGCTCGATGCCGCTGTTCTGCTGGATCAGGTCGATCGTCGCCGGGTCGGGGCGCATGCCGCCCGACTGCCACAACGACCAGTCGATCGAGCGCGTGCGACCGCGGCGTTCGCCCGCCGCGACCTGCGCATTGCGCTGCGCGGCGAAGGCATCGAGGAAGCCGTTCGCTGCCGCGTAATCGGCCTGGCCGACGTTGCCGACGACGCTGGCGATCGACGAGAAGAGGACGAGGAAGTCGAGATCGATGTCTTTGCTCGCGCGGTCGAGATGGAGCGTGCCCGCCACCTTCGGCGCGAGCACGTCGCGGAACTCCGCGGGGCTCTTTTTGGCGAGGAAGTTGTCGGCGAGCGTGCCGGCGCAATGGAGGATGCCGTTCAACTGGCCGTGCTCGCGTTGGATGTCGGCGAGGAGTCGTTCCACTTGCGCGGCGTCGGGGAGATCGAGCTGGCGGTACTGCACGCGGCCGGCGGTCGGCTTCGCGGTCGCGCGGCCGGTAACGATGATCTTCGCATCGCGCGTCTGTTTGAGGATCTCTTCGGTGAGGAGACGTCCGAGGCCGCCGGTGCCGCCGGTGATGAGATAGACGCCGCCGTCTTTGAAGGCGATCGGCGCCGCTGACGTTGCGACGCGTTCCCAGCGTTGGACCTGACGCGCGCCGTTTTGGTAGCGGACCACGGCGTCGAGGCCGCGCTGCTTTTCGTTTTGGAGGACGGCGTCGAGCTCTTCGCGGCTCGTGTTGGACGGCACGAGGATCAGCTGGCCGGTGAGCCGCGAGTTTTCCAGCGCCGCGGTCTTCAGCAATCCCGAGATGCCGGCTTGTTCCTGATCGGCGATGACGACCTGCACGAGCACGTTGCCTTGCGGCTTGCTGCGGAGCACGGTCTGGATGCGTTCGAAGCACGCCAGTGCGAACTGTTCGTAGGGGACGTTCTCGCCGTGGAGGACGTGATGCTCGGCGTAGGCGTGGTTCGCGGTTCCGAGCTCGCTCGCCTGCCACACCGGCGCGTACATCAGGCTCGTGCGCGAGGACAGCCCGCGCAGTTCGGCGCAGACGTTGCCGCGCTCGTCGCAAAGGTCGATGTCGTTTGCGGAACGCGCCGACACGAACATCGGCGACGGGCACGAACCGACGATGCGCAGCGAGCGGAGCGACGAGGCGCCGCCGTTAGCGTCGATTGCCGCCTGGAGGCTGGGCATCGGCGTGAGTCGTTCGACGTCGAGTTGGACAGGCGTCGTTGCTTCGGAGAAACGCGCGCTCCCCTGGCAGTACACGACGTCGTCGTCGCCGTAGATCTCGAAGTCGATCTGCTCGCCGTTCGCGGAGAGCTCGATGTTGACGGCGTATCCTGCGCGGAACGCGATCGGGGTTGCCCAGACGATGTCGTGCAGTTCGAGCGCGCGCGCATCGGTGCCGCGCGCCATTTCGAGCGCTGCGCGGGCCATCTCCACGCATGCGCCGTTCGTCAATGCGGGGAGCGTCGAGCGATAGCGTTGTCCGCTCAGGTCGGAGACGTTCGCGTGCAGCAGCGGATGCAGCACCGCCGTCGTCGCGGAAGTCGTCGACGGCTCGATCCAGTAGCGTTCCTTCGCGAACGGATAGACCGGGAGGCTGATGCGCGACGGTCTCGCCGCGCCATAGAGCGCGTTCCAATCGACGTCGAGGCCCTTGGCCCAGAGGTCGAGCAGCTTCGCGTGCTTGTTCTCGGCGAACCACTGATCGATCGTCTTGCGCAGGTCGCTGTCGGAGGTGAGCAGCGCGAGCGCTTCCTTATTGCGCTTCACCTGGCCGCGGAAGCTGTCTTCGATCCGTTCGTCGCCGGCGACGTAGGCCTGCAGCTTCGCCATCAGCTCATCGACGGAGGTGACGAGGAAGCCGACGCGCTCTTCCATCGGCACGCGGCCGGTCTGGAGCGTGTACGCGATCTGCGCCAGATCGCGAGGCGCGGATTCGAGGAACGCCAACAGCTCGCCAGCTCGCTGCCGCAGCTGTTCCGCGGTTCGCGCCGACAGCGGCACGACGGTTTTCGTTTGCTGCGACGGCACGAACGACGACGGCCGCGTATCGAGATATTCGCCGATGACGAGATGCGCGTTCGTGCCGCTGAAGCCGAAGGAGCTGATGGCGGCCTGTCGGCGCGGCGCGTCGCGCAGTTCCCAATCCTGCAGCCGCGTGTTGACGTAGAACGGGCTGTTCGCGAGGTCGATGTGCTCGTTGAGCCGCTCGAAGTGGATCGTCGGCGGCAGCTGCTTGTGCTGTATCGCGAGCAGGACTTTGATCACGCCGGCGACACCCGCGGCGGTGAGGCAATGGCCGATGTTGCTCTTCACCGAACCGAGCGCGCAGTACTCCGCTTTCTCGGTGTACTTGCGGAACGCGTTCTTGAGGCCGTCGACTTCGATCGGATCGCCGAGCTTCGTCGCCGTGCCGTGCGCTTCGATCAGCTGGATGTTCGCCGGGTCGATGGCGTACTTGTCGTAGACGTCCTGCTCCAGGCGCGTCTGCGATTCGGGATTCGGCGAAGTGATGCCGTTCGTGCGACCGTCCTGATTGACGCCCCAGCCGTCGAGGACACCGTAGATGACGTCGCCGTCGCGCTCCGCGTCGGCGAGGCGCTTCAAGACCACCACGCCGACCGCCTCGCCGGGCACGAATCCGTTCGCGCGTTGGTCGAACGAGAAGCAGCGGCCGTCGGCGGAGAGCATCCCGGCTTGCGCCGTTCGGATGTGCATCTCCGGGCCGGTCATCACGTAGACGCCGCCAGCAAGCGCGAGATCGCTCACGCGCGACGTGAGGCTGTCGCAAGCCTGGGCGATCGCGACGAGCGACGACGAGCACGCGGTGTCGATCGACACGCACGGCCCCTGCAGGTTCAGGAAGTAGGAGATGCGCGCCGCGAGAATCGACGCCGCGCCGCCGGTGAAGCCGTGCGCGCTCAGCGCGTGCTCGCGCGAGGCCTGGTGATAATCGCCGCCCGCGCAGCCGGCGAAGACGCCGCACTTGCTGCCGGACAGCGTGCGCGCGTCGTAGCCCGCGTGCTCGATGCTGTGCCAGCAGGCCTGCAGGAACAGGCGCTGCTGCGGATCCATATGCTCCGCCTCGGAGGGCGAGATGTTGAAGAACAGCGGGTCGAAGCGGTCGTACTCTTCGAGCATCCCGGCCCACTTGCTGTTCGTCTTGCCGCTGATGGCGTCACCCGGCTGATAGAACGCATCGATGTCCCACCGCTCGCGCTCCACCTGCGTGATGCAGTTGCGGCCGTCGGCGAGGTTCTGCCAGAACTCGTCGATGTTCTTCGCCTGGGGGAACTGGCCGGCCATGCCGATGATGGCGATGCGGTCCGCGCTTCGCGTTTCCGACGGGCTCGCGATGAAGCGCGTGTCTTTGCGGTCGCGCAGGGATTGCAGTTTCGTCGCGACGGCCTTCTGGGTCCGCACGACTTTCAGCGGCGCCGGCGCCGGAACGGCTGCGGGCCGGTTCTTCTGCGCTTCGTCCGCCACGTGGCGGCTCAATTGGGCGAGCGTCGTGTAGTTGTAGACCTTCGTCGCCTCGATCGACGTCTGGTACTTGTCGTTGATCTTGCGCACCCAGCTGACGCCGCCGACGGAGTCGAGGCCGAGGTCGACGAATTGCGCGTCTTCGTCGATGTCCGTTTCGCGCATCTGCAGCTCGTTGGCGAGCAGCGTGCGCAGCGTTGCGATGACCGCGGGGAGCGTATCGCGGTTTTCGACCGGCTGCGGCGCCGGTGCCGGCGCAGCAGTTGCCGTCTCTTCGTAGAACGTGTTCTCGATGCGGGCGAGCGTTTCGGCGCGGCCGACGAACGTCTGCTCGTGCATGGCCACTTCGCGGCGGCACGCCTCATCGAGCGCTTCGTGCATGCCCGCGGTCAGCTGCTGCTTGAGCGCGAGCAGGCGGCTGCGCGGCGCTTGGGCGATGCGCGCGGCCAGCTCCATCGCGGCGGGTTGCACGTCGGCGCGCGGGAGCACAGGAAGGCGCAAGCCGCGCGCGGCGAGCACGCTGCCGGCGAGGGACTGCGCCGTCATCAGGCTTTCCCAGCCGAGGGGGCGTCCGAGCTTGCGCGGGAGGACGTACGTCGCGCCGGCGCCGGGGGTGAAGCCGTAGTCCATGTACGGGCTCACGTAGCGGCTCTCGTCGCTCAGGAGCACGAGGTCGGCGAACATGCCGAGGCACCAGCCAGCGCCGATGGCGTGGCCCTGGATGGCGGCGATCACCGGGAGCTTGCAGTCGAGCGCGATGCGGAAGACTTTCGAGTCGGTGAATTTCGCCTTCCCGGCCTGGATCGCGAGGAGGCTTTCTTTCGTGCCGCCCAAAGCGAAGTACTGATTGTGGCCGGTGAGGACGACGACCTTCGCCGACGGGAGGCTCTCGATGTGGGCGAAGGCCTGGGTGAGTCCTTCGACGAGGGCGTCGGAGAACATGTTCTTCGCTTCGCGGTCCTGCATCACGACGACGACGATGCCGTCGGGCTGGGCGTTCACTTGGACGACCGGTGACGCGAATGCGATCGGCGCCGCTTCCGGCTCGTTCGCTTCTGCGTCGTCACTCCACGCAATCGCGTTTGCCGTCGTGCGCGAGGCGACGTCGATGGCTGCGGACAGGACTTGATCCTGTTCGACTCCATCGAGCGTTTTGAGCCCGTCGCCCGAGGAGTCGGCGCCGGTGAGCAGGATTTCCGCGGCGGCGTTGCTGCCGAGTCTCTGGACGAAGACCGGGGCGGCGGACGGTGCGACGTTCGCGGCCGAGTACACGCCGTCGCGGCTGTACACGCATGCGTGACACGTCAACGCGAGCGCGAGCGCGTTGCCCCTTGCATCGCCGGTCAATGCGGCGATGACGGGGACTTCGGACGCAACGATCAGGCGCTGGAGATCGCGCGCGGCCTGCGCCGGAATCTCGGTCTGGAAGAACGCGCCGGTGAGGACGATCGCCTCCCCTGTCGCCTCGTTCAACATCCGCTCGACGTCTTCGGCCGTTGCCGCGTCGAGGATCTGCACCTGCCGTGCGATGGAGGCAGCGCGGGCGAGGCGGACGACGTCGCGGTTCAGGTGCTGCTTCAGGAGCTGCAGTGCGTCGGGGCGCTTCGACGCCAACGCTGAGGCGAGCTCCCGCGCGGCGCTTTCGAGCTGCGCGGCGGGGACGATCGGGCAGGTCCAGCCTTTCGCCCGCCATTCGTGGCCGGTCGCGGTGAGGTCGGCGCCGTAGGTGCCGTCTTCGTCGCACACCAGGAAATCGCACGACGAGGCGGCGAGGAAGCCGGCGCCAGTGGCCTCGCTCCGCAACAGGGCGATGGTCGGGAACGGGAACGAGGCGATCGCATCACGGACGTTCTGCTGCACGTCCTGCAGCCGTTCGAAGCCGCTGATGAGCAGCGTCCGGAGCGTCTCTTCCCGAGCCGCTTTGTTCAGCGCCTGCAACAGCTCGCCGGCGTCCTGCGCGTCGATCGAGAAGACGCCGTTGCCATCGTCGTGGAGTTGGACGACGGCAGCCGACAGCGTGATGCGCGGACGGGAAGTCGCGGCGCTGACGATCGGCGCGCTCAGCGTCGTGAGGGAAATCGGCTTGCGCGCAACTTCCTTGCGGTCCGCCGGCACCGCCGTTTCCTGGCAAACGCTCACGCCGCGCAATTCCACGGCGACGTTGCCGCGCGTGTCGCAGAGGTCGATGTCGACCTTGCCCGCCATCTTCGCCGGTCGTACCCACGAGAGCATCTCGGTGCTGCACGGCGCCGCGATGCGCAGCGATTCCACGGAGGTGAAGGCACCGACCACGCTCCGCAGCACCTCGGGATGGAGGACGTAACCCTCCATCTTCTCCACGCGCAGCGGCGTCAGCTGCGCGACGTCGAGCGGCGCCGGTGTGAAGTCGGCGGTCAGCGAAGCGCGGCCCTGGCAATGGATCGTCTCCGCGCTGAAGATCTCGAAGTCGATGCCGTCGTCTTTTCGCGGGAACAGCGCGATGTGGAGCCGCGTGCCCTCGGTCACAACCGCGGGATCGCCGAGGACGATGTCGCGGAGCTCGATGGAAGCGCCGTGGGTGGCGTCCTGCACCGCGGCACGGGCCATCTCCAGATAGGCCGCCGGCATCACGGCGCCGTCGATGACGAAAACCTCGTCGCCGGTCAGCGTCGTGCTGTAGCTCTGTTGTTGGAGATCCGACGTGTTGCTGTGCAGCAGCGGATGCAGCACGGCCGCGGCTACGCGCTTCGCGGCTGCGGGCGCAACGTCGATCCAATAGTGCTCGCGCGCGAACGGATAAGCAGGGAGGCTGATGCGTTGCGGTTGCGCGTCGTAGAGCCGGGTCCAGTCGAGCTCCAGCCCCTTCGTCCAGAGATCGACGAGCTTCGCCAGCTTTCCTTCGAACAGCCACTTCTCGATCGTCTGCTGGAAATCGGACTCGGTGCTGAAGACGGACAGCGCGTCTTTGTTGCGTTTCCCCTGCCCTTCGAACGCGTCTTCGCGCAAGCCGCCCAGCCACGCATCGAGCTTCGTCGCGAGTTGGCTGGTCGAGCGGACGATGAAAGCGAGGCGCTCGTCCATCGCCTCGCGGCCGAGCTGCAGCGTGTAGGCGATCGAAGCGAGGCTCGTTGTCTCGTGCGTGCGGACGAACGCGAGGAGATCCTGCGCTTTCTGGCGCAGCTGCTCCGCCGTCCGCGCCGACAGCACGATCGCGGCTTCGCTCAGAGACACGGGCTGTTCGAGCGGTTGCGGATACTCCTCGATGATGAGGTGCGCGTTGGAGCCGCCCGCGCCGAACGACGAGATGCCGGCGATGCGCGGCAGTTTGCGGCCGTCGACGACCGGTGGCTCCCACGCGGTCAATGTCTGGTTGACGACGAACGGCGTGGTCTGGAAATCGATGTACGGATTCAGCTGCGCCGAGTGCAGCGACGGCACGATCTGCTGATGCCGCATCTGCAGCAGCACCTTCGTCAGGCCGGCAATGCCGGCGGCCGACTCGCAATGGCCGATGTTCGACTTCGCCGACCCGATGCGGCAGTAGCCCGTTTCTTGGGTGTGCGCGTGGAACGCGCGGGTCAGCGCGGCGATCTCGATCGGATCGCCGAGCTTCGTGCCGGTGCCGTGGGCCTCGATGTAGCTGACGTGGCGCGCGTCGACGTGCGCCTCCGCCAGCGCGCGGCTGATGGCCGTCGCCTGCGCCACCGGATTCGGCACCGTGTAGCCGTTCGTCTTGCCGCCGTGATTGAGGGCGCTGCCGCGAATCACGCCGTAGATCGGATCGCCGTCGCGTTGTCCGTCGCTGAGTCGCTTGAGCACGACCACGCCGACGCCCTCGCCCGGGATGTAGCCGTCTCCACCTTCGCCGAAGCTCTGGCAATGGCCGTCGCTGGAGATGAACTGGCCGTCGCTCAGGACGTTGTATTTGTTCGGATGGATCGTGACGTTGACGCCGCCGGCGATCGCGAGGCTGGTCCTCCCCTGCTTCAGGTCCTGGCAGGCGACGTGGATCGCCGTCAGCGACGACGAGCACATGGTGTCGAGCGTCATGCTCGGGCCGTGCAGGTTCAGCGCATAGGAAACGCGGTTGGCGATGCTGGCCGCGCTGCCGGCCGCGCCGAACAGCTGGTACTCGGTGTACATCACGCCGGCGTAGACGCCGACCTGGCCGGCGAGATCGCCGTCATCGCCGGACGTCTGCAGGCGCGCGCGCGTGTAGCCCGCGTCTTCGATCGCCATCCAGGCGTGCTGCAGGAAGAGGCGCTCCTGCGGATCCATCTGCTTCGCCTCTTTCGGCGAGATGTTGAAGAACAGCGGATCGAACTCGTCGACGCCGGCGATGAAGCCGCCCCACTTGCTGTAATGGCGACCGGCGGCGGTGCGGTCTTCGCTGAAGTACTCGCGCCAATCCCAGCGCTCTTTCGGCACTTCGACGATGCAGTCCTTGCCGTCGCGCAGGTTGCGCCAGTACGCCTCGACGTCGAACGCCTGCGGATAGCGTCCGCTCAGGCCGATGATGGCGATCGCATCCGACTCCTGCTTCTTCGGCTCCGGCTCTTTGCGAACGGGCTTGACGCGCCGGGCCGTGCTCTTCGCCGGGGCGGTCATGACCGGCGTGTCGTTCGTTTGACGGAACAGATCCGTCAAACGCGCCGCGTGGGACTCGACGAAGTAGCCGGTCACGTCGCGAAGCGTCTGGTATTCGAAGAACAGCGTCTTGGGGAGCGGTCCGAACGTCTTCTCCAGCCGTTCGACCAGTTGCAGCGCGAGGATCGAGTCGATCCCGTACGTCTCCAATGGAGCCTGCGGATCGATTTTCCGCGCCGGCATTTTCAAGAGGCCGGCGAGCTCGTTCAGCAGGTGCTCCTGCGTTTTCTCGACGATGTCGTTCCCGGGCGCGTGCGTCTGCCGTTCCGCCATCGCCGCGACGACCGATCCGTAGCGGCGCATCTGCGCGGCATCGCCGTCGGCGACGCAGAGCTGGTCGTAAGGCAAAGCGAGGCTGCGATGGAACGCGGCCATGCCCATCGCGGTCTGCATCGGCCGCATGCCGGTCAGTTCTTGCAAACGCTCCTGGCGGACCGGGTCGAGGATCATCCCGCCGTCCTGCCACAGGCCCCAGCTGATCGACCTCGTGCGGCCGTGGCGTTGATTCGCCGCCACGCGCCGATTGCGATACGCCGCGAAGCAGTCCATGAAGCTGTTCGCGGCGGCGTAGTCGGCTTGGCCGAGGTTGCCGAGGGTGCCGGCGAAGGAGGAGAAGAGGACGAAGAAGTCGAGGGCGACGTCGTGGCTGGCGCGATCGAGATTGACCGTGCCGCTGACCTTCGGCTCGAGCACGTTCAGGAACTCGGCGGTCGTCTTCTTGAGGATGAAGTTGTCGGCGATCATCCCCGCGCAATGGAGGATGCCGTCGAGGCGGCCGCAATCGTCTTTGATGGAAAGGATCAGCTTGCGGACCTGGTCGCGGGCGCCGAGATCCACCTGGCGGTATTGCACGCGCTCCGGCGCGGCGAACGACTGGTCGAGACGCGCGCGCCGTTCCGCGCTCAGTTCTGCGCGGCCGGTGAGCACGACCGTCGCCTGCGTCGTCCGGACGAGGATTTCTTTCGCGAACAGGAGGCCGAGGGCGCCGAGGCCTCCGGTGATGAGATAGACGCCGGCATCGTGAAACGTGGTCGCCGAGACCGCGGCATCGTCGGGAACTTCCTGCCAGTCGAGGACCTGGCGGACGTCGTTGCGAAAACGCACGAGCGGATTTGTTCCGCGCGCCTTCTCCGCTTCGAGGCGGGCGGCCAATGCTTCGGCCGTCATGTCCGCGGGGATCAGGATCAGCTGCGCCTGCAGCCGCGGATTCTCGATCGTCGCGGTGCGGAGCAAGCCCGAAACGCCGGCGACGAGCACGCGCTCTTCGTCATCGGTGACGACGACCTGCACGAGCACGTTGCCCTGCCGATTGCCGCGCAGGATCGCCTGGATCTGCTCGAAGCAGGTCACGGCGATCAAGCTGTAGTGCTGGGCCGGATCGTTGCCTTCGGCATACAAGGAAAGGCAACGCGCGCCGGGCAGCAGCGACGCCAGCTCTTCGGCATCCGCGGCGGAGCGGTCGCACAGCATGACTTCGTGCTGCGCGATCGGCGACGCGTCCGCGATCGTGCCCTCGTTGGCCTGCCAGACCGGCGCGGCGAGAAACACGCTCGCCGGAGCGGGCCCCCCATCGATCTTCAGCGCCTCGATCTTCTCCAGCGCCTCGGCCTGAGTGAGCGTGCCCCGAGCCAGGTCTTCGTACACGTGCCGCAACAACTTTTCCATTTGCATGAGATCCACGCAGTCTTTCGGGAGATTCGGGTGGGAGGACGCGGCTACTTCAGCCGCACGGCGTCGTCGATCGTCACGACGTCGTTCGCGACGTCGGCGATGAGCTTCTTGTAGAACTCGCGATCGAACGACGAGTCCTGTTTCTTGATGGGCAGGAGCGCGGCGGGGATGGTCGGATGCAGCGTCGCTACGCGATGCGTGTCGAGCTCGCGCACGGCGAATCCGCGCATGCGGATGCAGACGTTGCCCTGCGGATCGCAGACGTCGATGTCGACCTTGTTCACGGCGTCGTCGTTCGAGCGGCGCACCCAGGCGAACATCTCGGGCGTGCAGGCGGCGACGACGTGCAGCGAGTCGAGCAGGAACGGCACGCGCGGTTTGTCGAGGTCGCGCATCTCGCCGATGAAGAGGCCCATCGCCGCCTGGAACGCGCTGTCGATGAGGCCGGGATGGAGCACGTAGGCTTCCATCGACGCGGCCAAACGCAGCGCGGCGAGCGCTTCTCTTTCGCCGAGATCGATGGAGAGGACGCCCTGGTGGGCGGGGCCGTAACGCAAGCCCATCTTCTCGAAGCGCGCGTAGATTTCTGCGGCTTCGAGGCGGCCTTGCTGCATCTCCGAGCGGAGACGGTGCAGGTCGAGTTTGCCGCTCCGAGATTCAGCGTGGAAGACGGCCTCGCCGCGGCAATGCGTCGTCCTCTGGTCGCCGTCGACGCCGAAGATCTCGTAGTCGACGTGACCCTCCTCGGACGCAATGAGGCTGATGGAGACTTCGGTCTGCTCGGTCACGACGACCGGCTTGAGCCAGGCGATATTGCGCAATTCCACGCCGAACTTCTGGCGATCGGGCGAGGCCTGTTCGAGCGCGGCGCGGGCCATTTCGAGATACGCGGAGCCGGGCAGCACTTTCTTCGGCGGGCCGCCGTTCGTGCGCACGCGGTGGTCGGTGAGGAAGAACTCGTCGCCGCTGAACGCCGAGGTGTAGCGCTGGCCGTTCAGGTCGGACGTGTTGCGTTGCACGAGCGGATGGATCGCGGTTCGTTCCGCGACGGTCGCCGCGTGCAGCCAGTAGCGTTCCTTCGCGAACGGATAAACCGGCAGCGTGATGCGGCGCGGCTTCGCCTCGCCGTGCAGACGGTTCCAGTCGAGATCCCAACCCTTGATCCAGAGGTCGAGCAGACGGGTGAGCTTCCGCTTCGCCATCCACTTCTCGAGGATCGTTTCGCGGGCGTCGTCGTCCTGGACGAGGATGCTCAGGCTCTCGTCGCCGCCGCGTTTGACGCGGCCGCGTTGGACGTCCTTCCCTTCCGCCCTGCCGGCGATGAACGCTTCGAGCTTCTGCGTCAGCTGGTCGACGGAACTGACGACGAAGCCGAGGCGCTCGTCCATCGGGACGCGGCCGGTTTGCAGCGTGTACGCGAGGTCGGCGAGATCGATGGACGGACGCTGGCGCAGGAACGCCAGGAGGTCGCGCGCTTTCTCGTGCAGCTGTTCGGCGGTGCGTGCGGAGAGCGGAACGATCGCGTCGGTGGGAACGCCCGGCGCGGCGACCGGCTGGGGATGCTCGCCGATGACGAGATGCGCGTTCGTGCCGCTGAACGCGAAGGAGCTGATCGCGGCGCGGCGATGCGGAGCGCCCTGCAGA
>JAFAVZ010000058.1 GCA_019242175.1 Acidobacteriota bacterium | reverse complement strand
GCGAGCGTCGCGAACCGCGTCTCCTACGTGCTCAACTTCCACGGGCCGAGCGTGACCGTCGACACGATGTGCTCCTCGTCGCTGACGGCCATCCACTACGCCTGCCTCGACCTGAAAGTCGGCCGCACCACGCTCGCCGTCGCCGGCGGTGTGAACGTCAGCATCCATCCCAACAAGTACCTCGTGCTCAGCGGCTCGCAGTTCATCTCCAGCGACGGCCACTGCCAGAGCTTCGGTGAAGGCGGCGACGGCTACATCCCGGGCGAAGGCGTCGGAGCGGTCGTGCTCAAGCGCCTCGCCGACGCCGAGCGCGACGGCGACCACATCTACGCGATCATCCGCGGCAGCGCGCTCAATCACGGCGGCAAGACGAACGGCATCGCCGTGCCGAATCCGCACGCGCAGGCGAGCGTGATCGGCCGCGCGTTGGCCGAAGCGGGGATCGATGCGCGCGACGTGAGCTACATCGAGGCGCATGGAACGGGCACGAAGCTCGGCGATCCGATCGAGATCGCGGCGCTCGTCAAAGGCTTCCAGCGCTACACGACCGACACGGCGTTCTGCCGCATCGGCTCGGCGAAGTCGAACATCGGCCACTGCGAGTCGGCGGCGGGCATCGCTGGCCTGACGAAAGTCGTGCTGCAGATGCAGCATCAGGAGATCGTGCCGTCGCTGCATTCGGCGCGGCTCAATCCCCACATCGACTTCGCCAGCACGCCGTTCGTCGTGAACCAGAGCGTGATGCCGTGGGAGCGCCGCGTCGTCGACGGCCGCCCCGTGCCGCGCATCGCCGGCATCTCCTCGTTCGGCGCGGGCGGATCGAATGCGCACGTGCTCCTCGAAGAATACGAGGCGCCGGTGCGCCACTCGGCGGACGTGTCGAGCACGGTCATCGTGCTGTCGGCGCGCACGACCGAACAGCTGCAGGAGAAGGCCCGCCAGCTCCTCGACTTCGTGCTCGCCAGCGGCAAGGCGATCGATCTCGCCTCCGTCGCCTACACGCTCCAGGTCGGCCGCGAAGCGATGGACGAGCGCCTCGGTCTCATCGTCAACTCCGTTTCCCAACTGAACGAGAAGCTCCGCGCGTACCTCGCCGGCGAGCAGTCGATCGAGGGCGTGTTCACCGGCCAGGTGAAACGCAATCGCGAGGCGCTGGCCGTGTTCAGCACCGACGCAGACCTGCAGCAGACCGTCGAGAAGTGGATCGACGGACGCAAGGTCGCGAAGCTGCTCGACCTCTGGGTCAAGGGCCTCGAGCTCGACTGGAGCCGTCTCTATGGCGAGGAAAAGCCGGTGCGCGTCAGCCTGCCGACGTATCCGTTCGCCCGGGAGCACTACTGGATCGAGACGACCGCGATCGAAACGCACGCTTCGGCAGCGAACGTCGACGTGCTGCATCCGCTGCTCCACCGCAACACGTCGGACCTCACGCGCCAGACGTACAGCTCGACGTTCACCGGCGACGAGCCTTTCCTCGTCGGGCGCCAGCTGCCCGCCGCGGCGCTGTTGGAGATCGCCCGGGCCGCGATCGAAGACGCGACGCGGCGCACCGAGCACTCCGTCCTCGAGCTGCGCGACGTCGTATGGACGCAGCCGGTCACCGCGCTGCATCTCGACGTGGCGCTCTCGACGAATCAGGCTGGCGAGATCGAGTTCGAGATCGCCGGCGAAGACGACGTCGTGGTCTGCCAGGGCCGCGCCGTCACGAGCACTTCTTCGCCGGCGGTGCGGCTCGACGCGGCGCTCTTGGAGCCGCTGCAGGCTCCCAAGGAGAGCACCGCATCGCAGTTCGTGCTGCATCCGACCGTGATCGAGAGTGCGCTGGACGGCGCCGCGTTCGGCATCCGTTTGCTGCGCGTCTTCGCTTCGTGCAACGGCGAGATGCGCGCCTCGATTCGCTCCGCCGGCGACGACGTCGACATCGACATCTGCGACGAGCGGGGCGAAGTCTGCGTGCAGATGCACGGCGTGCGTCGCCAAACGGCCACCGCGCAGGAACCGGTCGCGCCGGCGGTCGTGGTGATGGAAACGCCGAAGCGCCGCGAGATCCTGTTCGCGACCGCCGAGAACACCGGCAAGAAGCGTCTCGCGCTGTCGCTCGTCACGCCTGCGACTCCCGCAGTAACGTCGGCGCCCGCGGGACGCGCGCGCATCACGCTCGCCGGTTCCGCGCCCGGCGTCGTTCCCGCGACGACCACCGCGGCGCCGATCTCCACGCCCGTGCGCCTGTTCGACGACGAGCACGGCGTCTTCGCCATCGAGATCGTCTCGTCGCGTGCGACGGGCATGATGGGCCACCTCCTGCAGGCGCTCGACCGCGTGCAGCAGGAGCCGTCGCTCGAGGTCCTGACCATCAACGGCCTCGAGTACTGCTTCAGCCGCGGCGATCGCGACGAAGCCAACGAAGCGCTCGATCGCAAGCTGTTCCAGCAGCTGCTGGCGTTCCCGTATCCGACGATCGCCGTCCTGCCCGGCGACGTGATCGGCGCGGGCCTGCTCGCCGCGTCGCTGTGCGACTTCCTCGTCTGCGCGGAAGATGCGCAATACGGATTCACCGATCTGCAATCGGGATTCGTCCCGACGCCGGCCGAGACGGCGCTGTTCCGCGAACGCTTCGGAACCGCGCTTGCCGACGATCTCCTCTACTTCTCCCTCGCCGCGACCGGCAAGCAGCTGCGCGAGAAAGGGTGGACGTGCCCGATCGCGCCGCACGCCGACGTCGAGAAGACCGCCGCGGAGTTGGCGTCGCGGTTCGTGACGAAGTCGCAGGCCGCGCTGCGTCTGCTGAAGCAACACCTCACGCGCCAGCTCGGCGCATTCGTCGACGCGTTGACGCCTGCCGCGTCTTCGCAGCTCGACACGACGCCGCAAGTGCTCGTGGTGCCGTACGCCCAGTTCGGCGAAGTGAGCGAAACCTCCAAGGCCGTCGTCCTCACCGGCATCGAAGACCACATCACCGAAGAGCTGCAGGAACGGATCGCGGCATCGAACATCCCGGTCGTCGTTGCGCTGAGAGGCGACGCGCGTGGCTCAGCGTGGCTCGCCAGCCTGCTCGCCGACGCCTGCGTGTACAGCGCCGATGGCAACCACTCCGCCGCCGGTCTCGGCGCGTCTCCTTTGGCTGCGTCGGTCTTCGAGCATCGCTTCGGAGACGTCTTCGGCCGCGAGATCCTCCTCGCCGGATCGTCGTGGCGGACCGCCGATCTCGCCGAGCGCGTGGGAACGCTGCTCGTCGCCGCGCCCGATCAGGTCGTCGACGCGGCGGTCGAAGTCGCCGAGAAACTGGCTCGCCTGCCGCGCATCCCGCGCACCGCGTGGAAGCGCACGGAGCAAGAGGAATCCGAAGCAAGCGTCGAAGGGATCGTGGCGACGGCTCCGCTGCGCTCGAACGTGGTCACGCTCACCGCTCATCCCGACGGCGTCGTCGTGGTCGAGCTCCACGATCGCCAGGCGAAGAACATGTTCTCCGAAGACTTCATCGCCGGAGTCACGGAAGCCTTCGCCCATATCGAGCAGACGCCTTCCTACAAAGTCGTCGTGCTCACCGGCTACGACCACTACTTCGCCGCCGGCGGCACGAAGGAAGCGCTGCTCGCGATTCAGGAGGGGAAGACGCGCTTCACCGACGTCGACGTCTTCCGCCTGCCCATCGCGTGCAAGCTGCCGGTCGTCGCCGCCGTGCAGGGCCACGCGCTCGGCGCCGGCTGGGCCATGGCCATGCACGCCGACTTCGTCCTGCTGAGCGACGAGAGCCGCTACGTCAGCCCCTACATGGACTACGGCTTCACGCCGGGTGCGGGCGCGACGGCGATCCTCGCCGAGCGCATGGGCCACGACCTCGCCCGCGAGAGCCTGCTCACCGCCCAGTTCTACGCCGGCAGCGAGCTGAAACGCCGCGGCCTCCGCCTCCCGATCCTCCCGCGTTCGGAAGTGGTCCCGGCCGCGATGAAGCTCGCGAGCGAGCTCGCCCGCGCCGGCCGCGGCCGCCTGATCGCGCGCAAGCAGCAGTGGGCGGCGCCGCTCCGCGAGACGCTCGAGGAGACGTATCGCCGCGAGCTGGCGATGCACGAGCAGACGTTCGTCGGCCAATCCGAAACCCTCGAGAAAATCCGCCAAAACTTCCTCGGCGACCTCGCCGAGCCCGCATTGCCGGTTGCGCAATCGCAGGCTGAGCCCGCGCACGCTGCGCCGATCGGCGACGCCTTGCCCGGCGTCTTGGCCACGCTGCGGACGCTGCTCGCGAACGAGCTGCAACTGCGCGAGACCGAGATCGACGACCACGCGCAGTTCGTCGACGTCGGCCTCGACTCCATCAGCGGCGTCACCTGGATCCGCCGCATCAACGAGCGTTACCAGACGGCGATCGAGGCGACGAAGGTCTACAGCCACTCGACGCTCGACCTCTTCGCCCGCCACGTCCGCGACGAGGCGGAGAAGCGCGGCACGCTGCCGACCGCCGCGGTCGCCGCGCCGACTCCGCAAGTCGCGAAAGATCCCGCGCCGCGCGTAGCCACCACCGCCAAGCTCACGTCCCGCATCGCGCGCATCGAATCGCGCTTCGCCGCTGCCAAACCCACGCGCCGCGTCGCCGAGCCGATCGCGGTGATCGGCATGGCCGGCCAATTCCCCCAAGCCACGAACCTCCGCCAGTACTGGCAGAACATCAGCGAGGGCCGCAACTGTGTGACGCGCGTGCCGCGCAAGCGCTGGGACCTCAGCGCCTGGTATCAGCCGGGCGATCCGGTGCCGGGCAAGACGAACTGCCCGTGGCTCGGCGGCCTCGACGAGTACGACCTCTTCGATCCGCTCTTCTTCAATATCTCGCCAACCGAGGCGCTGAGCATGGATCCGCAGCAGCGCTTGTTCCTGCAGACCTGCTGGCACGGCATCGAAGACGCGGGCTACGATCCGCGCTCGCTCGCTGGAAGCCGCAGCGGCGTCTTCGTCGGGTGTGCGGCCGGCGACTATCTCCAATCGTCGCGCCAGCACGCGCTGAGCGCGCAGGGCTTCACCGGCGGCGCGATGTCCATCCTCGCCGCGCGCATCTCCTACTTCCTCGACCTCAAAGGCCCGTGCATCTCCATCGACACGGCTTGCTCGTCGTCGCTCGTCGCCATCGCGAATGCGTGCGACAGCTTGAATTCCGGCGGCTGCGATCTCGCGTTGGCCGGCGGCGTCTACGTGATGGCCGGACCGGACATGCACATCATGACCGCGCAGGCGGCGATGCTCTCGCCGGACGGCAAGTGCTACACGTTCGACCAACGCGCGAACGGCTTCGTGCCGGGCGAAGGCGTCGGCGTCGTGCTGCTCAAGCGCCTCGCTGATGCGGAGCGCGACGGCGACATCATCCGCGGCGTCATCCAGGGCTGGGGCGTCAACCAGGACGGCAAGACGAACGGCATCACCGCCCCGAATCCGGAGTCGCAGACGCGCCTGGAGCAGGAGGTCTACGACCGCTACGGCATCGACCCCGAGCACATCCAGCTCATCGAGGCCCACGGCACCGGCACGAAGCTCGGCGATCCGATCGAAGTCGAAGGGCTGAAGCAGGCGTTCCGCAAGTACACGGAGAAGACGAGCTACTGCGCGATCGGCTCGGTGAAGAGCAACATCGGCCACACGCTCACCGCTGCCGGCATCGCCGGCGTGCTCAAGCTCATGCTGTCGCTGCAGCACGAGCAGCTGCCGCCGACGATCCACTTCGAGCGCATCAACGAGCACATCGATCTCGACGGCAGTCCGTTCTTCGTCAACCGCGAGCTGCAGCCTTGGACGCGCAACGGCGCGCCGCGCCAGGCTGCAATCAGCTCGTTCGGCTTCAGCGGCACGAATGCGCACATCGTGATCGGCGAGTACACGGCGCCTTCCATCGACGCGCGTCCTGCGTCGTCGGCGCCGGCTCTCGTCCCGCTGTCCGCGCGGACCGCGGAGCAGCTCGAACAGAAAGCGCGCGATCTCCTGGAAGTGCTTCGCCGCAATCCGCGCGTTGCGCTGAGCGACGTCGCCTACACGCTCCAGGTCGGCCGCCCGGCCATGGACGAGCGCCTCGGATTTGTCGCGTCCTCGGTCGACGAGCTGGCCCGCAAGCTCGAGGCTTGGCTGGAAGGGGAGGCGTCGTCGGAAGAGGCGTATCGCGGCCAGGTGCGGCGCGGCAAGCCGACGCTCGCCGTGCTCGGCAAAGACGGCGAGCTGACCGGCGCCGTCGTCGAGAAATGCCTCGCCGAGAACCGGCTCGCGACGCTGCTGGAGCTCTGGATCCACGGCGTGCAGTTCGATTGGCAGCGGCTGTATGGCGACATCACGCCGCGCCGCGTCAGCCTGCCGGTCTATCCGTTCGCGAAGGAGCGCTACTGGCTCGATCGCACCACGGCGACCGCCGCCGACGCCGCGGTCGCGGTGCTGCATCCGTTGCTGTACGGCAACACGTCCGACCTCGCGCGGCAGCGCTACACGTCGAAGTTCAGCGGTGAAGAGTCGTTCCTCTCCGAGCTCGCCGGCCATCGCGTGCTGTCGGCTGGAGCGTGCCTGGAGATGGCCCGCGTGGCCGTCGAGCGCGCGCTGCCGGAGCAGAACGGCGTGGTCGTCGAGTTGCGCGACACCGTCTGGGGCGAGCCGTTCGTCGTGGACGGCCGCAACGAAGTGCACATCGCGCTGACGGCCGCCAGCGACGAGCAGGTCGACTTCGACATCTACAGTCAGGACGTGGTGCATTGCCAGGGTCGCGCGGCGGTGAGCCGCCACGCGACGCCGGCGCAACTCGACCTGCAACGGTTCGCCGCGGAAGGGGAGACGCTCGTCTCGCTCGCAGTCGAAGACGTCGCCGCGGCGGTGATTCTCGAAGCCGCGTTGCAGGCGGCCGTCGGTTCGCTCGAAGGCGCGACGCCGGCCGCTCTCGACACGTTGCGCGTCTTCACGCCGCTTCCGTCGCGCGCCGTCGCCTGGGTGCGCAACGCCGCGGGCCGCATCGACGTCGATCTCTGTGATACCGCCGGCAATGTCAGCGCGCAATTGTACGGACTCTCCTGGCAGATGCTCGGCAAAGACGAAGGCGTCGTGCTGGCCACGCCCGCATGGCAGACGTCGACGGAGCGCGAGGAGATCGCGTTCGCCGAACGCCACGTCATTCTCTGCGACCTCCCGTCACAGGAAACGACGATCGCGACGCGCTACAGCGAGTCCGCCGTCAGCTGCTTCGAACGCATCCGCACGATCCTGCAGAGCAAGCCGGAAGGCAACGTGCTGGTGCAGGTCGTCGTCGCCGATGACGGCCTGCTCGCCGGCCTCACCGGCATGCTCCGCACCGCGAACCTGGAGAACCCGCGACTCATCGGGCAGCTGATCGTCGTGCACCAGAACCTCGCCGGCGAAGAGCTGAACGCGCTCCTGGAAAACGAGCGCTCCTCCGAGCCGATCGTCCGCTACGAACGGGGAGTGCGGCAGGTGCAGCGCTGGCAGGAAGTCGTGGCGCACGATGAGCCGGCGATCGCCTTCCAAAACGACGGCGTCTATCTCATCACCGGCGGCCTCGGCTCCCTCGGCCTCCGCTTCACGACCGAGATTCTCGACCACGCCCCGCAAGCTGCGGTGATCCTCACCGGCCGTGCTTCCGCCACCGAGACGCGTCTCCCCGATGCTGGCGGCCGGGTCAGCTATCGGCAGGTCGATCTCGAAGACGCCGAGCAGGTTCGTCAGCTGATCGCGAGCATCCGCGAACAGCACGGCCGGCTCGACGGCATCCTCCACTGCGCGGGCATGGCCGCGGACGACTTCATCGTCCGCAAGACGAGCGACGAGTTGCGCCGCGTGCTCGCGCCGAAGGTCGCCGGCGCGGATCACCTCGACCAGGCTACCCGCGACGTCGAGCTCGACTTCTTCGTCCTCTTCTCCTCCATCGCCGGCGTCCTCGGCAATCCCGGCCAGGCCGACTACTCGGCCGCGAACGGCTTCCTCGATCGCTTCGCCGCGTGGCGCAATGCGCTCGTCGCGACGAACGAACGCCACGGCCGCACGCGCTCGATCAACTGGCCGCTCTGGCAGGACGGCGGCATGGCCATCGACGCCGCCGGCCGCGAGCGCGTCCTGCAGACGATCGGCGCGCAGCCGATGCAGACCGCAACCGGCCTCGCCGCGTTCCATCGCGCGCTCGCGTTGCCGTGCGACCAACTGCTCGTCGTCGAAGGCATCCCCTCCCGCATCCGCGAGTACCTGCGCCGCGCCCGCGTCCTCGACGGCGGCGCATCGCGGGCCGCGGCTCCCGCGCGCAAGAGCGCCCCGAAGAGCGCACATCAGCTGCAGCTCGATCTGAAAGCGATGCTGGCCGCGGTGCTGCGCATCGAAGCCACGGCCATCGACTCCGACCAACCCTTCGCCGAATACGGCCTCGACTCCTTCCTCGGCGCCGAGCTGATCGCGAAGATCAACCGCACGTACGAACTGGAGCTATCGCACGCCCGGCTCTTCGACTACACGACCGCCGCCGAGCTCGCGCGCTTCCTCGAACTGGAACTGCGCAAACAGCCGGAGCCGATCGCGGCGATCGCGGCGCCGGAGTCGCCGATGCTCCCGATCGCGGCTGCCCGTCGACTCGTCGCGCGGACCGCTCGCCGCAGCGCGCGTGCGACGAACAGCAACGAAGAGAAGATCGCGATCGTCGGGATGTCCGGCCGCTATCCGCAAGCGGGCGATCTCGACCAGTTCTGGCGCAACCTCGCCGACGGCCGCAATGCGATCACCGAAGTGCCTTCATCGCGGTGGGATGTCGATCGCTACTTCGACTCCGATCGCACGAAGAAAAACAAGACGTACTCGAAGTGGCTCGGCGCGCTGGACGACGTCGATCGCTTCGACCCGCTCTTCTTCCGCATCTCGCCGCAGGAAGCGGAGCTGATCGACCCGCAGCATCGCCTGTTCCTGCAGGAGAGCTACCGCGCGTTCGAAGATGCCGGCTACTCGACGACCACCCTCAGCAACACCAAGTGCGGCGTCTACCTAGGCATCACCACGAACGAGTACACGAACCTGCTGTCGCGCGCCGGCGTGCTCGCCGCACCGGTGACCGGCAACAGCTTCGCGATCGCCGCGGCGCGGATCGCCTATCACCTCAACCTCAAAGGCCCGGCGATCTCCGTCGACACCGCGTGCTCGTCGTCGCTCGTCTCCGTCCATCTCGCCTGCCAGGCGCTGTTGAACGGCGAGATCGACATGGCGCTCGCCGGCGGTGTGAGTCTGTGGCTCACCCCCGACTCCTACGTCGCGATGAGCAAGGCCGGCATGTTCTCGCCCGACGGCCAGTGCAAGACGTTCGACGACTCCGCGAACGGCATCGTCAATGGCGAAGGCGTAGGCGCCGTCGTGCTCAAACGACTCAGCGATGCCGAAGCGGACGGCGATGTCATCCACGGCGTGATCCTCGGATCGGGCATCAATCAGGACGGCCGCACGAACGGCATCACCGCGCCGAGCGTCAACAGCCAGATTGAGCTGGAGCGCTCGATCTACGCGAAGCATGGCATCGCGCCGGAGACGATCGGCTACGTCGAGGCCCACGGCACCGGCACGAAGCTCGGGGATCCGATCGAGCTCGAGGCGCTGGCCACGGTGTTCGGCGAACGGACGTCGCGCCGCAACTTCTGCGCGATCGGCTCGGCCAAGAGCAACATCGGTCACACCACCGCGGCGGCAGGCGTCGCCGGCCTGCACAAAGTGCTGCTGTCGATGCGCCACCGCACGCTCGTGCCGACGCTCAACATCGCGAAGGAGAGCTCGCGCTTCGACTTCGCCGGCTCGCCGTTCTACGTCAACCGCGAGACGAAGACGTGGGCAGCGGAGCCGGGCTCGCGCCGGCGCGCCGCCGTCAGCTCGTTCGGCTTCAGCGGCACGAACGCGCACCTCGTCGTCGAGGAGTATCCGTCGCCGGTTCGCAACGTCCACGAGGTGCGGCAGACGCCGGTGATCGTGCCGCTTTCAGCGCGGAGCCCGGAACAGTTGCAGCAGAAAGCGCGCGATCTGCGCAGCTTCCTGCGCACCTCGCAACAGCCGGTCGATCTCGCGTCCGTCGCCTACACGTTGAGCACCGGCCGCGAGGCGATGGAAGAGCGTCTCGCGTTCGTCGCCAGCTCCACTGCCGAACTGGCCGTGAAGCTCGACGCCTGGATGAGCGGCGACCGCAGCATCGGCGGGATCCATCGCGGACGCGTCGAGCCGGGCGGGGAGGGCATGACGTTCATCGGCCGCGACGACGCCATGCAGGAGGCGATCGACAAGTGGATCGCGCGCCGCAACCTCGACACGCTCGCCGACTCCTGGGTCCGCGGCCTGAGCCTCGACTGGTCCCGCCTCCACGACGGTGGCAAGTCGCGCCGCGTCAGTCTGCCCACGTATCCGTTCGCGAAGGAGCGCTGCTGGTTCGAAGACCAGCTCGTGCCCGAAGTCGCGGAGGAGCGGATCGTGATCTCCGCGGCGGACTGCGACTCCATCGAAAACATCATCGATTTGATCTCGGGTGACGGGATCGAGTCCGCGGACGCCGTCCAGGCGCTGCGGATGCTGGTCTGACGGCCATCCACGCATTCCAACCAACAACCTAGATCGGGGGACAAAGACATGAGCGCATTGCTATCGATTCAGAAGGATCTCCAGAAGTTCGGGTTCGGCACGTCGCCCACCGGCGAAGAGTTCATGGTCTACACGGAGCTGTTCACCAACGACGCGTACAAGGTCGACCGCGTCCGCGAGCATCTCTTCAAAGATCCGGCTCCGGAAGCCACGGTCATCATCGACCTCGGCGCCAACCGCAACTGGTTCCTGCACCTGCTCGAAGAGAAGGCCGAGCTCCGCGCCAAAGGGCAGAACGTTCACTACTTCCGCGTCGAGCCGCAGCCGCTGACCGTCAGCTACAAGGCCGGCGGACCGGTGCGGATGTACCACATCAACCGCGCCGTCGTTCCCGATGCCGAAGACCGCGATCAGTTCATGTCGTTCACGTACGCGGTCGACTACACGGCGCTCGCCGGAAGCTCGCTCATCCCGCAGGCGCGCGTCGGCTCCGACGTTCCGCCCATCGTGCTGAATCCAAAGTACGCCGAGTACGTGATGCTGCTGATGAAGAACGTGTCGGCGATGACGTCGGAGATCCACGTCGAAGCCATCGGTCCGAAGCGGCTGTTCGACCGGATCACCGCCGAGCTCGCGCGCCAGAACGTGACGAGCTTCCGCACGCTCGTGAAGATCGACTGTGAGTACAAGGAGTTGTCGACCGTCAGCGACGTGCTGACCTACATCTCCTCGAACGAGCAGTGGAAAGACTTCCTGCTCGTCGCCGAGACCGGCAGCGGCGGCACGTTCGACGCCACGCACCGCACCACCTTCGCCGTCGAGGAGTACCTCGGCAAGACCGGCATGCCCGACGACTGGATCTTCCAGGTGCCGTACATGCTCGTGCAGCCGACCGCGCAGGCGTAGGCGCCGCCGAGTGTCATTCTGAGCCGCGCAGACGGCGAAGAATCCGTACCTTCAGGCGCAGCGCAAGATCGGTACGGATCCTCACAGTCTCCGCTGCTCGTCATGACATCAACGTGGGGACCGGCTTCAGCCGGTCCCGGGACGGGCTGAAGCCTATCCCCACGCCGCCAGCCCGTTCCCACGCCAGCCCATCCCCACGCCGCCAGCCCTTCCCCGCGATGTCATGACTTCACCAAGGCCGGCGAGAACGCGAAATCTCGTGAAGGCTTGGTCCACCAACGCAGCGGGCCGTGCCCGCTCAGGATGACACCGGCGCCTGCGCCCCCAACGTTTCAAAACCCG
Source organism: Acidobacteriota bacterium (assembly GCA_019242175.1). Lineage (GTDB taxonomy): Bacteria > Acidobacteriota > Thermoanaerobaculia > Gp7-AA8 > Gp7-AA8 > JAFAVZ01. The sequence continues at coordinate 21,626 of JAFAVZ010000058.1, read as the reverse complement.
CCCCGCGACTCTCCTCCCGCACCCCGCTTATCCAATCGGATCGAGGGACTTGTGATGATCGACTTCGTCGAATACGTCGTTTCGGAACTGAAGAGCAAGAGACTGTCGAAGACGGATGCCGCGGCACTGTTTCGGCAGTTCTCGAGCCGTCCGTCCGGCCTCGCGAAGCTCCACCCGCTGCTGCACCGCAATACGTCCGACCTGAACGAGCAGCGTTACAGCTCGACCTTCACAGGCCAGGAGTTCTTCCTCGCCGATCACATGGTGAAAGCGCGCGGAAGCGAGGGCCGGAAGGTGTTGCCCGGCGTCGCCTATCTGGAGATGGCCCGCGCGGCCGTCGAAGAGGCGTTGCCCGAGCGGTCGGCGGCCGCGGTGCTGGAGCTGCGCAACATCGTCTGGGCCCAGCCGGTAGTCGTCGGCGGGAAGAAGGACGTGAAGATCGCGCTGCTGGCGAACGACGAGCATCACGTCGACTTCGAGATCTACAGCGAGGACGAGGAGCGGGAGCTCGTCCATTGCCAGGGTCAGGCGGTGTGGAGCGCCGAATCGACGCTCCGCACCGTCGACCTCCCACGCCTCGGCCGCGAGATGGCGCGCGGCGATCTGGCCCCGGAGGCGGTGTACGCGACGTGCTCGCGCATGGGGCTGTTGTACGGGCCTTCGTTCCGCTCGATCACGTCGCTGCGCCGCGGCAACGGCCAGCTCCTCGCCGAGCTGCGGTTGCCGGCGACGGCGAACGGTGAAGAGGCGGGATTCGTTCTGCATCCGAGCCTGATGGACGGCGCGCTGCAGGCCGCCGTCGGATTGCTGGAGGACGGCGATCCGGAAGAGCCGCAGCTGCCGTTCGCGCTGGAGAGCCTGCGCGTGCTGGCGCCGTGCACGACGGAGATGGTCGTGTGGCTGCGCAATGCAACGGGCGGCCGTTCGTCCAACCGCGTCCAGAAGTACGACATCGATCTCTGCGATGCGAGCGGCAAGGTGTGCGTGGAGATGCGCGGCTTCTCCTGGCGCACGCTGAGCCACGAGCTCGGCGTCACCGCAACCGCTCGCCGCGGGAACCTGCTCGCGGTTCCGGTGTGGAAGGCGCGCGAGATCCAGACGCGCGATCTCGAGATCGCCGAGCACCACGTCGTTTCGCTGCGGCACGATGGCCAGACCGCCGAGGATTTTTCGCGGGTGGCGCTGGAGTGCTTCGACCGCGTCCGCGACATCTTCCAACGGCGGCCGCAGGGACGAGTGCTCGTCCAGATCGCCGTCACCGACTCGGGCGAGCAGGCATTGTTCGCCGGGCTCTCCGGTCTGCTCCGCACCGCGGCGTTCGAGAATCCGCAGTTCAGCGGGCAGCTCGTGTCGTTCGCGGCGGACGTCAGCAGCGATGAGGCGGCGCGCCGCCTCGAGCAAGAGAAACGCGGCGCGTTGGAGCCGGCGGTGCGCTATCGCGATGGCGTCCGCGAAGTTCTGAGCTGGCAGGAAGTGGCCGCGAGCTCGGAGCCGGCGGCGATCGCCTTCAAAGAACACGCGGTCTATCTCATCACCGGCGGCTTCGGCGGACTCGGGACGCTCTTCGCGCGGGAGATCCTGGAGAAGACCAGCGACGCGCGCGTCGTCCTCACCGGCCGTTCGCCGTTGAGCGCGGAAAAACAGAAAGTTCTCGACTCCTACGAAGGCCGGGTCATCTATCGCCAGCTCGATCTGGGCGACGGCGAACAGGTGCGCCAGACCATCGACGCCATCCGCCAGGAGTGCGGACGGCTCGACGGCATCCTGCACGCCGCGGGGATGACCGAAGACGCGTTCATCCTGAAGAAGGATCGCTCGTCGTTCCTCTCCGTGCTCGAGCCGAAGGTGAGCGGCACGCTCCATCTCGACGAAGCCACGCGCGAGATCGCGCTCGACTTCTTCGTCCTCTTCGCCGCCGTCGCCGGCACCACCGGCAACCTCGGCCAAGCCGACTACGCCGCGGCAAACTCGTTCCTCGACCAGTTCGCCGCCCATCGCAACTCGCTCGTAGCAGCCGGCCAGCGTCACGGTCGGACGCGTGCCATCGATTGGCCGCTCTGGCAGGCCGGCGGCATGGCGCCCGACGCGGCGACGCGCGAGCGGCTGGAGACGACGACCGGCATGCAGCCGATGCAGACGGCGACCGGCGTCGAGGCGTTCCACCGCGTGCTGTCGCTGCCGCACGACCAAGTGCTGGTCGTGGAAGGCAACCTCGCGCAGATCCGGCGGATGCTCGTCGCCGAGCCGACCGTGCAGGCGGAGCGCGCGGTTCCGGACGTCAAGATCGACTCCGCGAGCCTCGCCGAGAAGACGCAGGAGTACCTGCGCGGCCAGTTCTCCGAGATCCTGAAAGTGCCCGCGCAGAAGATCGATCCGCGCGCGGCGTTGGAGAACTACGGCATCGACTCCATCGTGGCGATGCAGCTCACGAATCAGCTGGAGACGGTGTTCGGCTCGCTGCCGAAGACGCTCTTCTTCGAGTACCAGACCATCCGCGATCTCGCCGGCTACTTCATCGCCAGCCACGCGGCGCGGCTCGTCTCGCTGTTCGCGCCCTCCGAGGCGAGCGAGGGGCGTACGACGCCGGCGCCTGTGGTGACAGCGGAAGCGCCCGTTCCGAGCCGTCGCTCTTCGCGCCGGCGGAGCAGCGACCGGCGCGCGGCGAAAGATGTCGAGCCGATCGCCATCATCGGCGTCAGCGGCCGGTATCCGGAGGCGGCGAACCTCGACGCGTTCTGGGCGAACCTGCGCGACGGCAAAGACTGCATCACCGAGGTGCCGAAGGATCGGTGGGATTGGCGGGAGTACTTCAGCGACGATCGCACCCAGCCGGGTCAGCACTACAGCAAGTGGGGCGGCTTCATCGAAGGCGTGGATGAATTCGATCCGCTGTTCTTCAACATCTCGCCCGTCGATGCGCAGGCCATGGATCCACAGGAGCGGCTGTTCCTGCTGCACTCCTGGATGGCGATCGAAGACGCGGGCTACACGCGCGCCGCGCTGCAGGTGCCGCACGAGAGCGATCTGCCCGGCCAGGTCGGCGTCTATGCCGGCGTGATGTACACGGAGTACCAGATGTTCGGCGCCGAGGCGCTGGCGCGCGGGAAACGGATGCCGGTGCCGGGAAGTGCGGCGAGCATCGCCAACCGCGTCTCCTACATGCTCAACCTGCACGGGCCGAGCATGACGCTCGACACGATGTGCTCGTCGTCGCTGACGGCGATCCACATCGCCTGTCAGGACCTGAAGCTCGGCCGCACGAGCCTGGCCATCGCCGGCGGCGTCAACGTCAGCATCCATCCCAACAAATACCTCGTGCTCAGCGGCGGCCAGTTCATCTCCAGCGATGGCCACTGCCAGAGCTTCGGTGAGGGTGGCGACGGATACATTCCGGGCGAAGGCGTCGGCGTCGTCGTCCTGAAGCGTCTCTCCGACGCGGTACGCGACGGCGATCATGTCTACGCCGTCATCCGCGGCAGCGCGCTCAATCACGGCGGCAAGACGAACGGCTACTCCGTGCCGAATCCGCAGGCGCAGGCCAGCGCGATCAGCCGCGTGCTCGCCGAGTCGGGCACCGACGCGCGGCACATCAGCTACATCGAGGCGCACGGCACCGGCACGAAGCTCGGCGATCCGATCGAGATCTCCGCGCTGAGCAAGGCGTTCCGCAAGTACACGCCCGACACCGAGTACTGCCTCATCGGCTCCGCGAAGTCGAACATCGGCCATTGCGAGTCGGCGGCCGGTATCGCCGGGCTGACGAAAGTGCTGCTGCAGATGCAGCACGGCCAGATCGTGCCGTCGCTGCACTCTGCGCAGCTCAACCCGCACATCGATTTCCCCGGCACGCCGTTCATCGTCAACCAGACGCTGCGGCCGTGGGACCGGCCGGAAGTCGACGGCCGGGAGCTGCCGCGCGTGGCCGGCATCTCGTCGTTCGGCGCGGGCGGATCGAACGCGCACCTGATCGTCGAGGAGTACATCGCGCCGGCGGAAGAGCCGCTCGCGGCGCCCGCCGTCGCGATCGTGCTTTCCGCGCGCACGTCCGCGCAGCTGCAACAGAAGGCGCGCGAGCTGCTGGACCTCGTGCGGCCGCGCGTCGCCACGATCTCACTCTCCGCGCTGGCTTACACGCTCCAGGTCGGGCGCGAGGCGATGGACGAACGGCTCGGCATCCTCGCCGGTTCGGCCGAGGAGTTGGTGGAACGGCTGGAGCGCTGGTTGGCGTCGGAGCAGGGTGGGGAAGACGTCTTCCGCGGCCAGGTGAAACGCAACAACGAGACGTTCCTCCTCTTCCACACCGATCCCGAGCTGCAGCAGGCGGTCGAGCGCTGGATCTCCGGCGGCAAGCTGCGCCGGCTGCTGCAGATGTGGGTCAAGGGGCTGGAGCTCGACTGGAGCCGTTTGTATGGCGAGGCGAAGCCGCGGCGGATGAGCCTTCCGGTTTATCCGTTCGCGCGCGGACGCTATTGGATCGACGCAACGGCAAGTGCGCATGCGCCGTCCGGCAATCTGTCGACCGCGGTGCTGCATCCGCTGCTGCACGCGAACACGTCCGACCTGCACGAGCAGCGCTACAGCTCCACGTTCACCGGCGACGAGCCGTTCCTCGCCGATCATCGGGTGAAGATCGGCGGCGGTGCCGCGCACAAGGTGCTGCCCGGCGTCGCGTATCTGGAGATGGCCCGCGCCGCGATCGAGCGCGCGTTGCCGGATCGCACCGGCACGCTCGAGCTGCACGGCAACGTGTGGGCCCAGCCGGTCGTCGTCGATGAGAAGACGAACGTCGAGATCGTGCTGTCGCCGAACGATGACGGCATCGAGTACGAGATCTACACGAGCGGCGAGGAAGCGCACTGCCAGGGCCGCGCTGCGTTCCGCGAGAACGCCGCGCCGGCGAAGCTCGAGATCGAATCGCTTCGCGCGCAGATGGAGCGCGGCACGTGGACGCCTCGCGACCTCTACGACGCCTGCGCGCATCTCGGCCTGCTCTACGGTCCCTCGTTCCAGTCGGTGACCGCGGTGCATCGCGGCAACGGCGAAGTGCTCGCCGAGTTGCGCCTTCCCGACACCGCATCCGCAAACGCAAACGCGTACACGCTGCATCCGAGCCTGATGGATGGCGCATTGCAGGCGGCCGTCGGTCTGCTCGACGAATCGGGATCGAGCCAGCCCCGCGTCCCGTTCGCGCTCGAAATGCTACGCGTTCTCGCGCCGTGCACGACGCAGATGCTCGCGTGGATCCGCGTCACGCCGAAGGGGCAGAGCGGCAACGTCCTCGAGCTCGACGTCGACCTCTGCGACGCCGCGGGTAACGTGTGCGTGCAGATGCGTGGCCTCTCGACGCGCGCGCTGTCGATGAAAGAGAGTGGCACGCTGACCGCCGCCCCTTCGTGGCAGCCGAGCGCGTTGCCTTCTTCCGAGCGCGTCTACAACGACCGCCACGTCATCCTCTGCGAGCTGCCCGATACCGAGCAGGGGAGCATCGCCGAGCGCTACGCGAATCACGCGCTGGCGGCGTTCGAGCGCATCCAGTCGATCTTCGCCAGCAAACCGGAAGGCAATGTTCTCGTGCAGATCGCCGTGCCGGATGGCGACGAACAGCAGATCTTCGCCGGCCTCTCCGCGCTGCTGCGCACCGCATCGCTGGAGAATCCGCAGCTCGTCGGCCAGCTCGTGCTCGTTCCTTCGGATACGACCGCCGAAGAGCAGCGCCGCATCCTCGACGACGAGGCGAGCCGCGGTCTCGACCCGCTCGTCCGCTACGAGAACGGCGTGCGCCAGATTCTCCGTTGGCAGGAGCTCGCCGCCGAATCCGCGTCGCCGATCGCGTTCCGCGAAGACGCCGTCTACCTCATCACCGGAGGCCTCGGCGCCCTCGGCACCATCTTCGCCGAAGAGATCCTCGCCCAGACGCGCACCGCCAAGGTCGTGCTCACCGGCCGCTCACCCCACGCCGCGGTCGCGAATGACCGCGTCGCTTACCGTCAGGTCGATCTCGCCGACGCCGACAAGGTCGCGGAGCTCGTCTCCTCGATTCGCAATGAATGGGGACGCCTCGACGGCATCCTCCACTGCGCGGGCTTGATGGCCGACGCCTTCCTCGTCCAGAAGACGAACGAGCAGTTCCGCGCCGTGCTCGCGCCGAAAGTCGCCGGCACCTGGAACCTCGACCAGGCCACGCGCGACCTCGATCTCGACTTCTTCGTGCTGTTCTCCTCGATCGCCGGAGCGGGCGGGAACGCCGGCCAGGCGGACTACGCGACCGCGAACGCGTTCCTCGACCAGTTCGCGGCGCAGCGCAACCGGCAGGTCGCCGCGGGAACGCGTCGCGGCCGCACGCGCTCGATCAACTGGCCGTTGTGGGATGCCGGCGGCATGGGCGTCGACGGCGCGATGCGCGAGCTGCTGCGCCAGAACACCGGCATGCAGCCGCTGCAGACCGCGAACGGCGTCGCCGCGTTCCATCGCGCGCTCGCGCTGCCGCACGACCAAACGATGGTCGTCGAAGGCGATCTCGCCCGGCTCCGTCGCGTGCTCTTCGCCGAGCCGGTTCGTCCTTCCGCGGCGCCGGAGACGCAAAAGGCGGTCGACGTCGACGCGCTCGAAGACAAGACGCGCGAGTATCTGCGCCGCCAGCTCGGCGAAGTGCTGCAGCTCGCCTCGCACAAGATCGATCCGCAGGCCGCGCTCGAGGAGTACGGCATCGACTCCATCCTGGCGATGAAGCTGACCGCGCATCTGGAGAAGACGTTTGGCTCGTTGCCGAAGACGCTCTTCTTCGAATACCAGACCGTCGACGCGCTGGCCGGCTACTTCGCGAAGCATCACGCCGCGCAGCTCGCGACGTTGCTCGCACCATCGGCGCCTCGGTTGGTCGAGGCAACGCCGCCGACAGCGCCGGCGCCCGCACAGAAGCAGACGCGCCGCCGCTTCCGCCCCAGCCAGGCAGTGGCTACGGCGTCGTCCGTTTCCGAGCCGCAGCCGATCGCTATCATCGGATTGAGCGGCCGCTATCCGCAGGCCTTCGACCTCGACGCGTTCTGGACGAACCTGCGCGAGGGCAAGGACTGCATCACCGAGATCCCGAAAGACCGGTGGGACTGGCACGAGTACTTCAGCCACGACCGCACCCAGCCGGGCCAGCATTACAGCAAATGGGGCGGCTTCATCGAAGGCGTCGACGAGTTCGATCCGCTCTTCTTCAATATCTCGCCCGCCGATGCGGAGATCCTCGATCCGCAGGAGCGCCTCTTCCTGCAACACGCCTGGACGGCGATGGAAGACGCCGGCTACACGCGCGCCTCGCTGCGCACGCGCCACGATGACGATCTGCCAGGCCAGGTCGGCGTCTATGCCGGCGTGATGTACAACGAGTACCAGCTCTTTGCGGCCGAGGCGAATGCGCTTGGGCGGCGGTTGCCGCTGCCCGGGAGCACGGCCAGCATCGCCAATCGCGTGTCTTACGTCCTCGACCTGCACGGGCCGAGCGTCACGCTGGACACGATGTGCTCCTCGTCTCTGTCCGCGATCCACTTCGCGTGTCAGGACCTGCGCATCGGCCGTACGAGCATGGCCATCGCCGGCGGCGTGAACGTCACCATCCATCCCAACAAATACCTGGTGCTGAGCGCCGGGCAGTTCATCTCCAGCGATGGACATTGCCAGAGCTTCGGCGAAGGCGGCGATGGCTACATCCCGGGCGAAGGCGTCGGCGTCGTCATCCTGAAGCGCCTGTCCGATGCGAAGCGCGACGGGGACCACATCTACGGCGTCATCCGCGGCAGCGCCCTGAATCACGGCGGCAAGACGAACGGCTACACCGTTCCGAATCCGCAGGCGCAGGCGAGCGTGATCGGCCGCGCATTGTCCGAGTCGGGCACCGACGCGCTGCACGTCAGCTACATCGAAGCTCACGGCACCGGCACGACGCTGGGCGATCCGATCGAGATCGCCGCTCTGGCCAAGGCGTTCCACACCGAGAACACCGGCTACTGTCTCATCGGCTCCGCGAAGTCGAACATCGGCCACTGCGAGTCGGCGGCCGGCATCGCCGGCCTGACGAAAGTGCTGCTCCAGCTGAAGCATCGCGAGATCGTGCCGTCGCTGCACTCGGCGACGCTGAACCCGCACATCGACTTCGCCAGCACGCCGTTCGTCGTGAACCAGGCGTTGCGCCCCTGGGAAGCGCCGGTCATCGATGGCCGGACGCTGCCCCGCATCGCCGGCATCTCGTCGTTCGGCGCGGGCGGCTCGAATGCGCACCTGATCGTCGAAGAGGATCTGTCGCCGGCGTCGCAGCCGGTGCCGGTGGCGAACGCCGTCATCGTGCTGTCGGCGCGCACGCCGGAGCGGTTGCAGCAGAAAGCACGCGATCTCGTCCGGTTCGTCGGTTCCCGTCTGCAGACGATCGACCTCGCGGCGCTGGCGCACACCCTCCAGGTCGGCCGCGAGCCGATGGAAGAGCGCCTCGCCCTCATCGTCACCTCGGCCGAAGAGCTGGTGGAGAAGATCGAGGGTTGGTTGGGAGGGAAATCGGCGATCGAGGACCTCTATCAAGGACAGGTGAAGCGCAATCGCGACGCGCTGTCTCTGTTCAGTGCCGATGCCGACCTGCGGCAGACGGTGGACAAGTGGTTCGCGAACGGGAAGCTCTCCCGGTTGCTGGAGCTCTGGGCCCAGGGGCTCGATCTCGACTGGACGCGCCTGTACGGCGCCACGAGGCCGGGCCGCATCAGCCTTCCGACGTATCCGTTTGCGCGGGAGCGCCACTGGATCGACGTCGACGCCGGCACGGCGGTGGGGGCGAAACACGCCGCGGCTGCCGTGCTCCATCCGCTGCTCCACAGCAACACGTCCGATCTGGGCGGCCAGCGCTATCGCTCCGCGTTCACCGGCGAGGAGTTCTTCCTCTCCGACCACCGCGTCGGCGTGAGCGGCGCGACGGGGGAGAAGGTGCTGCCCGGCGTCGCGTATCTGGAGATGGCCCGCGCCGCGGTGGAACATGCGCTGCCGGAGCGGCCGGAGTCGGCGGTCGCGGAGTTGCGCGACATCGTTTGGGCTCAGCCGCTCGTCGTCGCGGAGCCGCAGCAGGTCACGATCGGCCTGACGGCGACCGCCGACGACCAGATCGAGTTCGAGATCTACAGCCAGGCCAACGGTGAGGACGTCCTTCACGGCCAGGGCCGCGCCGTCCTCGTTCCGGCCGCCGCACCGTCAACCATCGACCTCGCCCACCTCGAGCAGCGGATGGACAGCCGCATCGAGCCGGCCGTCGTCTACGCGGCGCTCGCCCGCATGGGCCTCAGCTACGGTCCGGCGTTCCGGACGATCACGAAGCTGCAACGCGCTGCCGGCCAGGTGCTCGCGCATCTGCGCATCCCGGCCATCGCCGAATCCTCCGAGTACGTGCTCCATCCCGCGTTGATGGACGGCGCGCTGCAGGCGGCCGTAGGTCTGCTCGACGATCTCGCCACGACTTCCGAGGCTCGGCTGCCTTTCGAGCTCGAGTCGCTGCGAGTGGTGGCGCCGTGCACCGGATCGATGGTCGCGTGGGTGCGCCCTGCGTCCGGCACGACCGACGAGGTCGTGCGCATCGACATCGACCTGTGCGACGAACGGGGAACCGTCTGCGTGCAGATGCGCGGGCTCGCGTCGCGTGTGCTGCGCGCGAACGTCGCTACCACCGGCAGCATCCTGGCGACGCCGGTGTGGCTCGCGGACGGCGTCGAAACGCTGGCCGCCTTCCCCAGCGCGCGCCACGCCATCGTCTGCGAGCTCGCGCACGTCGATGTCGAGCGGCTGTCCACCTTGCTCCCGCTCAGCGACTGCATCGCCATCGACATCGAGCAGGACGAGAACATCGCCCAGCGCTACACGCGATACGCACTGGAATGCTTTGACGCGATCCAGTCGATCTTCCGCGAGCAGCACGACGGCAAAGTCCTCGTGCAGATCGCCATTCCGGATGACGAGCAGACGCTCCTCGCCGGTCTCTCCGCATTGCTCCAGACGGCCGCGTTGGAGAATCCGCAGTTCGTCGGGCAGCTCCTTCTCGTGCCGGCCGACAGCACGGCCGACGATCTCGAGCGCTACCTGAATCGCGGCCAGAGCCGCGGAGGCGATGGCGTGATCCGCTACCGTCCCGGTGCGCGTCGCGTGCTGCGTTGGCAGGAAGTCGCCGCCAGCGCGGACGAGCCGCCGGTCGCATTCAAGGACAACGGCGTCTATCTCATCACCGGCGGCGTCGGAGGCCTCGGTCTCCTCTTCGCCCGCGAGATCCTGGAGCGGACGCAAGGCGCGCGCGTTTTGCTGACCGGCCGCTCCGCGCTGACCGCGCAGAAGCAGGCGCTCATCGACGCCCTGCCTTCCGAACGCGGTCACGTGAGCTACCGCGAGCTCGACCTCCTCGATCGCGGCCAGGTCGACGACCTCGTCGCCGCCATCCGCGACGAGTACGGCCGCATCGACGGCGTCCTCCACAGCGCCGGCATGATCGCGGACCGCTTCCTCCTCCACAAAGAGGCGGACGAGTTCCGCGACGTGCTCGCGGCGAAAGTGACCGGCACGTTCCATCTCGACGCCGCCACGCGCGATGAGCAACTCGACTTCTTCGTGCTCTTCTCCTCCGTCGCCGGCGCGATGGGCAATCCGGGACAGGCTGACTACGCCGCGGCGAACGGCTTCCTCGATCAGTTCGCGGCCTATCGCGATGGCCTCGTCGCCGCGAAGCAGCGCCACGGCCGCACGCGATCGATCAACTGGCCGCTCTGGCAGCAGGGCGGGATGAGGGTCGACCGCGCGACGATCGATCTGCTCCGCGAGACCACCGGCATGACGCCGATGCAGACGTCGACCGGCATGCGCGCGTTCCATCGCATCCTCGCTTCGCCGCACAGCCAGATGCTGGTCGTCGAAGGCGACGTCGCCCGCCTCCGCGCCTCGGTGCTCGTCGAACAGGAGCTGCCGGTGCCCGCGATCGCGGAGCCGACGATGTCCGCGGTCGAAGTGGCGCCGGAGAGCCTGGCCGAGAAGGCCCAGGACTTCCTCCGCCAGGAGCTCTCCGGAATCCTGAAGATGCCGGTTTCCAAGCTCGATCCGCAGGCCACGTTGGAGAAGTACGGCATCGACTCGATCCTCGCCGTCCGCCTCACGAACCAACTGGAAAAGACGTTCGGCCCGTTGTCGAAGACGCTCTTCTTCGAATACCAAACCATCGCCGCGCTCGCCGGCTACTTCGTGAAGTCGCACGCCGCGACGCTGCGCCAGAAGCTCGGCCGCACTGCGCAGGAGCCGGAGGCGAAGGCGACGACGGCGCTCGTTCCGCAGCGGTTGCCGATCGCCGGCCGCCGCAACTCGATGCGCATCGCCGCCGACCGTGGCGACATCGCCATCGTCGGCCTGGCCGGCCGCTATCCGCAGGCGGAAAACCTTCAGGAGTTCTGGAGCAATCTGAAGGACGGCCGCGACTGCATCACGGAGATTCCGCCCGAGCGCTGGGACCACAATCTCTACTTCGACGCCGATCCGAAGCAGCACGGCAAGGCCTACACGAAGTGGGGCGGCTTCATCGCCGACGTCGACAAGTTCGATCCGCTGTTCTTCAACATCCCGCCGAAAGAAGCGGAGCTGATCGATCCCCAGGAGCGGCTGTTCCTCCAGACCGCGTGGGAGACGATCGAAGACGCCGGCCACACCCGGGAGAGCATCACCGGCAGCCGCGTCGGCGTGTACGTCGGCGTGATGTGGGGCCACTACGAGCTGTTCGGCGCGGAGTCGCTCCAGAGCGCTAATCCCGTCCTACCCGGCTCGTCGTACGCCTCGATCGCCAACCGCGTCTCTTACTTCTTCGACCTCCGCGGCCCGAGCATGGCCCTCGACACGATGTGCTCGTCGTCGATGACCGCCATCCATCTCGCCTGTGAAGCGTTGCGGAGAGGGGAGATCGAAGCGGCGATCGCGGGCGGCGTGAACGTCTCCATCCACCCCTACAAATACCTCGGCCTGAGCCAGGCCAAATTCGCCGCGTCGGACGGCCGTTGTCGCAGCTTCGGCGCCGGCGGCGACGGGTACGTGCCGGGCGAAGGCGTCGGCGCAATCCTCCTCAAGCCGCTCGATCAGGCGCTGCGCGACGGCGACCAGATCTACGCCACGATCCGCTCCAGCAGCCTCAATCACGGCGGCAAGACGAATGGCTACACCGTCCCGAACCCGAACGCCCAGGGCGACCTCATTCGCGACGCCCTCGGCAAAGCCAACATTGACCCGAAGACCCTCGGCTACATCGAGACGCACGGCACGGGCACGTCGCTGGGCGATCCGATCGAGATGACCGGCCTGCTGCAGGCGTTCGACGGTTCCGCCGTCGAGAAGCAGTTCTGCCCCATCGGCTCCGTGAAGTCGAACATCGGCCATCTCGAGGCCGCAGCGGGCATCGCCGCGCTCACCAAGGTGCTGCTCCAGCTCCGGCACGAACAGCTGGTGCCGTCGCTGCACGCCGATCCTCCGAACCCGCACATCGACTTCGCCGCGTCGCCGTTCTACGTGCAGACCGGACTCACGAACTGGACGAAGCCCGCTTCGCATCCGCGGCGGATGGGCATCAGCTCGTTCGGCGCCGGCGGCTCCAACGCCCACCTGATCCTCGAGGAGTACCCGATCGCGCGCGAGTCGAAGAATGCGTCCCGACCCGAAGCGATCGTGCTCTCGGCGAAGACGCCGGACGCGCTGCTTCGTTCCGCGGAGCGCCTGGTTCGCTTCCTGGGGAGTGATGAGAAGCCGTCGCTGGCGGAGATCGCCTATACGCTGCAGGTCGGACGCACGGCGATGGACGCCCGCCTGGCGGTGATCGTCGCCAGCAAAGACGAGCTGCGCGAGACGCTGCAAGGCTGGATCGCGCAGCGCAGGAACGGCGACGTCTCCGAACTGCCGAACGTCTTCTACGGAAATCTCCGCGAGGCCCTCTACAGCGCCAAGACGGTGATCGCCGGACCGGCCGGCAAGGTGTACCTCGAGTCGCTGCTGAAGAACCGCGATCTCGATACGGTCGCGAAGCTCTGGGTTCTCGGCGCGGAGCTCGATTGGTCGCTCCTGCAGCGCTCCGGAAATCCGCGCCGCGTCTCGCTCCCGACGTATCCCTTCGCGAAAGAGCGTTGCTGGATCGCCGAGTCGAAGCCGGCGGTGCGCATCGCGCGCAAGACGATCGAGGCGCCGCCCGTTGCAAAGCGCCAGTCCGTCGAAGAGAAACGGCGAATTTGCTACGTGCCGCAATGGACCGCGCAGTCGCTCGCCGCATCGGCCGAGCCGCGGTTGGACATCGGAACGATCCTGCTGCTCGACGCGAGCGGCGGGGAGGAGAGCCTTCCTCCGCTGTCATCGAACTTCATCGTGGTGAAGCCGGGCGAGGCATTCGAAGAGACCGCGCCGAACGTCTACTCCATCGACTTTGCCCGCGAGGAGCATTTCCATCTGCTCGTCACGGAGCTGGAGAATCGGGAGCTGCTGCCCGGCGTCGTCCTGCATCACGCGCCGCCGGCGTGCGATCTCGACGCGGCGGAAGACGTCGCACGCCAACTCGACCGCGGCGTCGTTGCGCTGTTCCATCTCAGCCGCGCGTTGATGGCGGTCAAACCGGCGCCGCGTCGCGTGCTCTCGCTGTTCGACGGCGCGCCGCTCGGCGCCGCGTTGGCCGGCTTCCTCAGGACGCTCACCCTCGAGGCGCCGACGTGGCGCGCGAAGAGCGTCGAGATCGCCGGCGACCTCACGCTCTCCGAGAAGGCCGCGTTGCTCCTCGAGGAGCTGCGCGACGAAGAGGGTCTTGCGCAGGAAGTCCGCTACCGCGACGGCCAGCGCTCCGTCCGCACGCTCGTGCCGCAAACCGGGATGCAGGGCGATCTGCCGCTGCGCCGCCACGGCGTCTATCTCCTCACCGGCGGCATGGGCGGCCTCGGCCTGATCTTCGCCGAGCATCTGGCGAAGAGCCAACAGGCGCGCCTCGTCCTCACCGGCCGCACCGCGCCGAACGAAGCCCAGCTCGCGAAGATCGAGCGGCTCACGGCATTGGGCGCCGAGGTATTTGTCGTCCAGGCCGATGTGACGGTTCGCGAAGACGCCGAGCGCGTCGTGACCGCGGCGAAGGAACGGTTTGGCGCGATCCACGGCGTGATCCACGCCGCGGGCGTCACGCGCGACGCGTTCCTCCTGCGCAAGACGCGCGAAGAGATCGACGCGGTGCTCGCGCCGAAGGTGTTCGGAACCATCAACCTCGATGCCGCGGCGAGCGGCGAGATGCTCGACTTCTTCGCGCTCTTCTCGTCCATCGCCGGCGTGATCGGCAACGTCGGCCAGAGCGACTACGCATTCGGCAATCGCTTCCTCGATGCGTTCGCCGAGCACCGCGCAAAGGTCCGCTCCGGCCGGACGGTCTCCATTGACTGGCCGCTGTGGGAAGAAGGCGGCATGCGCATCGCGCCGGACGACGTCGCCCGCATGCAGCAGCAGACCGGGTTGTCCCCGCTGCCGACGCGCGACGGCATCGCCAGCTGGGAAGAAGTGCTCCGCTCCGGCGCTGGACAGGCCGTGCCGTTGTACGGCATCGCGTCGCGCATCGCCACAGTTCTCGGACGCGGCCAACGCGTACCGCAGTCGGACGCGCCGACGCGCCCGCACGCAGCGATTGCGCCATCGACGCTCACCGCGCGGACCGAGGAGTATTTGAAGGCGCTGGTGGGGGAGGAGATCAAGCTGCCGGCCGATCGCATCGGATCCGGCGATCCGCTCCAGTCCTTCGGCCTCGACTCCATCATGATCAACCGCCTCAACTCCCAGCTGGAGACCGACCTCGGCGCCCTGCCGCCGACGCTCCTCTACGAGCACGAGACGGTGCGCGATCTCGCCGCCTACCTCGTGCGCGAGGCGAGCGACCGGCTGCTGGCGCGGTTCGGCTCCGATGTCGAAGCCGCCGAGCCGTCGTATCCGGCGATCGTTGCGGCTGAAGAGGAAGTGGTCGGCGAAGAAGTGTGGCCGGTGGCGGAGCGCGACGAGCTCGAGCCCATCGCCATCATCGGCATGCATGGTCACTATCCGCACTCCACGACGCTCGACCAGTACTGGAGCAACCTGAAGGCGGGGAGAGATCTGATCGATCGCGTTCCGGCGAATCGCTGGGATGCGGAAGAGCTCTTCCACGCCGATCCGGCCGCGGCTGCCGAGGGCAAGATCTACTGCAAGTGGGGCGGCTTCCTCGACGGCCACGATCAGTTCGATCCGCACTTCTTCAAGATCTCGACGACCGAGGCGAAGGTGATGGATCCGCAGGAACGTCTGTTCCTGCAGTCGGTGTGGTCGGCGATCGAAGACGCCGGATACACGCGCGATCGTCTGCGCGCGAATCATCCGAAGGCGGGCGGCGTCGACGTCGGCGTGTTCGTCGGCGTGACCACCAACTCCTACGATCTCTGGGCGCCGGAAGAACGGATGCGCGGGAACTTCGTCAGCCCGACCTCGATGCCTTGGTCGATCGCGAACCGCGTGTCGTACTTCTTCGACTTCAACGGACCCAGCCTGCCGGTCGACACGGCTTGCTCGTCATCGCTCGTCGCGCTCCATCTCGCCTGCAAGAGCCTGCGGGATCGCGAGTGCCAGGTGGCGGTCGCGGGCGGCGTGAATCTGTATCTGCATCCGGCGAAATACCAGGCGCTTTGTCAGAAACGCGCGCTCTCCGCGAGCGGCAGGAACTGCAGCTACGGAGCGGGCGACGACGGCTTCGTGCCGGGCGAAGGTGTGGGATCGGTCGTGCTCAAGCCGCTCAGCCGCGCGATCGCGGACGGCGATCGCATCCACGCCGTGATCCGCGCCAGCGCGTACGACCACAGCGGACGCTCGAACGGCTATTCGGCGCCGAATCCGAATGCACAGGCGCATCTGATCCGGCGGACGCTGGAGAAGGCGCACATCCATCCGGAGACGATCGGCTACGTCGAAGGCCACGGCACGGGCACGAAGCTCGGCGACAGCATCGAAGTGGCGGCGCTGACTAAGGCCTTCCGCAACGGCACCGACCGCACCCAATTCGTCCCCCTCGGATCGGTCAAGGCGAACATCGGCCACTCCGAGTCGGCGGCCGGCATCGCCGGTTTGGCGAAGGTCGTCCTGCAGATGCAGCACGGCCAGCTCGCGCCGTCGATCCACTCCGACGTGATGAATCCCAACATCGAGATCGAGAGCTCGCCGTTCTATCTGCAGCACACGCTCTCCGATTGGCAGCGTCCGGCGGATGCGCCGCGGCGCGCGCTCATCAACTCCTTCGGCGCCGGCGGCGTGAACGCCTGCATCGTCGTGGAGGAAGCGCCGGCGCGGCGTACGTCATACGAGGCGCCTGCGGCCGGTCCGTACCTCTTCACGCTCTCGGCGAAGAACGAGGAACAGCTGCACGCGTACGCCGATCGCCTGCTCGCCTTCGTCCAGAACGAGGCGGACGTCGACCTCGGAAATCTCTGCTACACGCTGCAAACCGGACGCGAGGCGATGGAGGAACGGTTGGCGATCGTCTTCGCCAATCGCTACGAGCTCACCGAACGGCTGGGCAAGTGGAATGACTGCGGAACGGCCGACGGCGCGCATCGCGGCAGCCTGCGTCCGCGCCGCGCGTCGGAGCGCCCCGTGAAGCTCGTGCCGGTTTCGCAGGATCCGAGCCTCGACAGCGTCGCCGCGCAGTGGGTGTCCGGCGAGAAGATCGACTGGACCGCGCTCTACCAAGGCGAAGAGCCGCGGCGGATTGCGATCCCGACGTATCCGTTCGCCCGCGAGCGTTACTGGCTGTCCGATCGGGCCGTCGCGGAACGGATCGTGGCCGCGCCGACGTCGCTCCATCCGCTGATCGCCTACAACTCCTCGACGCTGGACGAAGTGCGCTTCAGCTCCTCGCTGGCCGAGACCGCGTTCTGCGCGGCCGATCACCGCGTGGGCGACGAGGGCATCCTGCCCGGCGCCGCGTTCCTGGAGATGGCGTGCATCGCCGCGAACATGGCCAGCGCGCAACGCGTGCGGACGATCAAAGACGTGGTGTGGATGCAGCCGCTCAGCTTCCGCACCGGTCCCCAGACGCTGCGCACCGTGCTGCGCCGCACCGCGGAAGGGGCGGAGTACGTGACGTCGTCGTTCAGCGACGATCACGAACAGGTCGTGCATTCGGAAGGACGGCTGGTGTTCGGCACCGGTCTCACGAAGGTGCCGTCCATCGATGAGCGCATGACGCCCCAGGCGCTGAAGACGCAGTGCTCGCCGCCCGAGCCGGGCTCGGCGTACTACGACCGGTTCCGCTCCGTCGGCCTGCACTACGGCCCCTCGTTCCGCACGATTCAGGAAGTGCACGTGAACCACGTGTTCGCGCTGTCGAAGCTGAAGATCGCGGACGAGCTGAAGGGCGAGTTCGGGCAGTTCATCCTCCACCCCAGCATGATCGACGGCGCGCTGCAGACGATCGCCAGCCTGGTCGGCGGCGACTCGCCGCGCACGGCCTGGCTCCCGTTCGCCCTCGACGAGCTGGAGCTCATCGGACCGGTGCCGCACACCTGTTACGCGTACGCGGAACGCGCCGATACGCCGGCGCAGAACCACGCGGGCGTCACGAAGTTCAACATCCGCCTGCTCAACGAAAGCGGCGAGACGCTGGTCAAGCTGCGCAACCTGTACGTGCGGCCGCTCGCGGCTCCGTCGGAACTGGTCAGCGCGAAACGAGCCGGAGCGGGGCTGGCCTAACCCGAGGAGATGTAGGGCCGGCTCTCCAGCCGGCCCAATGTCGACGCTGGGCCGGCTGAAGAGCCGGCCCTACATCTAGACCGCGCGGCGCTTGTCGTGTTCCGGCTTGACCCGGGCCAGGACGTCGCGCGGGAACTCGACGGCGACCGACTTGTTGAGGATCGAGACCGAGACGATCAGCCGGAGCAGGCCGCGCTCTTTGACGACCGTGCCGGTGTAGCCGCTGAAGACGCCGTCTTCGATGCGGACCGCGTCACCGGGAATGAGGTCGTCGGCCGGGGTGAGGATGGCACCGCTGAGCTGGAGATCGCGAATCTGCCGGAGCTCGATGGTCAGCTGGGCCTGATCCAGCACTTCGAGCATGTTCGCCACGGCATTGGCCCGCCAGAGCGTCTCGCGCAGGCCGTCTACGCGGCGGAGAAAGATGTAGCCGGGGAAAACCGGGTGGTGGGAAACGAACGTCCGGCCGGACGTTCTCTTTTTTTGTTGGACCTGGGGGAGGTAGAACGGCTTCTGGCTGTCGAGCAGCAGGCGAGCTACCGATTTCTCCTGGCGGCTGCGCAGATGCGCAATCTCCCACGGAGCGTCTTCCGTCGGGATGTCGAACAGGCTCTCGGGGAAGATGTCGCTCTCTTTTCGAAGGATCGGCATCGCTTTACTACCTCAATTTCCAGCTTTCTCGCTTCTTTACGGATTTTACCGCGTGTCCGCCCTCGGCGATACGCACCCCCGATTTCGGTAACGGTGTATCAGCATGACATGTCCGCGTGCCTGTTTCTCGTTCAAAACAAGACACTTGAGAGTCAACTTCAAACGCCATTCCAGGTCTTTCCGGGCAGTGTGTGTAACGCGTTCGATGCGGAGCCGCTACCGAACTTTGGACGTTTGGCAACGCTGGCGGTGCCGATCGAGATTCCCGAACCGCTCGTTCAGCGCAATCTGGAAACTGCGGTCAGCGTGAGGATCGCGGCGAGGACCGCGAGCAGCATGGCGGACAGCGTCGGGACCGGCTCCGCCGACACGTTGATGGCGTTGGACGTTCCGGTGATCCCGCTCGAGACGGGATCCGTCGCGGTGATCGTCTGCGCTCCCGCGGTACGCAACGTGGCGGAGAACGTCCCGCTGCCGCCGCTGAGCGTCGCATTCGGCGGAAGCGCCGCCAACGGATCGCTGCTCGTGAAGTGCAGCGTCCCGGCGTAACCCGTCACCACGTTGTTGGAGGAGTCGCGCGCCGTCACCGTGAAGTTGAACGGGATTCCACCCGATGCGCTCGCCGGCGCCGTCACCTGGAAGTGCGTCGCCGTCCCGGTCGCGACGTTGATGGCGTTCGACGTCCCGGTGATGCCGCTCGCCACGGTGTCCGTCCCGCTGATGGTCTGCGACCCGACGGTCTTCAACGTGGCGGAGAACGTCCCGGTGCCGCCGCCGAGCGTCGCGTTCACGGGAAGCACCGCCTGCGGATCGCTGCTCGTGAAGTGCACCGCCCCGGCGTAGCCCGCCGCCACGTTGTTCGACGCATCGAACGCCGTCACGGTGAAGTTGAACGCCATGCCCGCGGATGCGTTCGAGGGCGCGGTCACGGTGAAGTGCGTCGCTGCGCCGGCCGCAACGTCGATGTTGTTCGATGTTCCGTTGATGCCGCTCGCGACGCTGTCCGTTGCGGTGATCGTCTGCGATCCGACGGTCTTCAACGTGGCGGGGAACGTCCCGGTGCCGCTGCTGAGCCCCGCGTTCGCGGGAAGGACAGCCTGGGCGTCGCTGCTCGTGAAGTGCGCCGTCCCGGCAAAGCCCGTCGCCACGTTGTTCGACGCATCCAACGCTGTCACGGTGAAGTTGAACGGCGTACCTGCGACCGCGTTCGAGGGCGCGTTCACCGCGAAGTGCGTCGCCGCGCCGGGCGCAACGTTGATGTCGTTCGACGTCCCGTTGATGCCGCTCGAGACGGTATCCGTTGCGGTGGTCGTCTGCGTCCCCGCCGTCTTCAGCGTCGCGGGGAACGTCCCCGTGCCGCTGCTGAGCGCCGCGTTCGCGGGAAGCACCGCTTGCGGATCGCTACTCGTGAATTGGACCATGCCGGCGTAACCCGTCGCCGTGTTGTTCCCCGCATCGAGCGCGGTCACGGTGAAGTTGAACGGCGTGCCCGCGATCGCGTTCGAAGGCGCCGTCACCGCGAAATGCGTCGCCGGTCCAGCCGCGACGTCGATGTCGTTCGACGTCCCGTTGATGCCGCTCGAGACGGTATCCGTCGCGGTGATGGTCTGCGTTCCCACCGTCTTCAGCGTCGTGGGGAACGTGCCGGTGCCGCTGCTCAGCGCCGTGTTCGCCGGAAGTACCGCCTGCGGATCGCTGCTCGTGAAGTGCACCGTCCCGGCGTAACCCGTCGCGACGTTGCCGCACGCATCGAGCGCCGTCACGGTCACGTTGATCGGCGTGCCCGCGACCGCATTCGCAGGCGCGCTCACGGAGAAGTGCGTCGCGACGCCCGGGGCGCCGACGACCGTCAGCACGACGTCGTTGTTGTTGCTCCCGCCGGAGTAGCTGATCTGGAACTGCGCACCGCCGGCGCAGAACGTCGCTCCCTGCGTCAGCCCGGCGAAGATCCCGTTCACCGGCTCGTTCGAATCGTTGTTCACGATCGTGAACGAGTCGCCGAGCGCCGGCGTGTAGCCGAGCGTCAAGCTCAGCGCACTGTTGCCGAGGCTGACGGTGCCGGCGACGTCGACCTGGTCGTACTGCGTGCCGGCGGTCGTCCCGTTGAGCTCCACGCCGATCGTGCTCGCGGAATCGAGTCCGAGGTTGCCGGTGTGGAGGATGCCGGGGGAGAGGCCGGGGCTGACCGTGCCACCCGTGACCGTCACCGCACCGGAGATGGTGCCGGTGCCCCCGAGCGTCGCGCCGCTCTTCACGTTCACCGCCGCGACGACCGAGCCGGTGACGGAGAGCTTGCTGCCTGTATTGACGTCAATCGGCGAGTCGATCTCGCCGCTCACGGTCAACGTCCCACCGTTGACCTGCACCGTCGGCGTTCCCGTCAGCCGCGCGCTGTAAGTCGTGTTGCCGGTGCTCGTGACCGTTCCGAGGTTGTTGATGCGATTCGTGCCCGTGACCGTGGCGCCGTTGAAAGTGACATGCCCCGTCGACTGGACGGTGAAGAGGTTGTTCACGGCCACCCCGCCCGCGACGTTCAACGTGCCGTTGTTGGTGACCGTGGAGGCGCCGAGGATGTTGAGCTGACCGCCCGTTTGGATGTCCGTGTACCCGCCGTTCACGCTGAGGCTCGTCCCGCTGTTGAACGTCAACGCCCCGCCGTTCGCGACCGTGAACGTGCTGCCCGGCTCGACGATGATCGTGGAGGAAGAGCTCATCGTGCCGGTTCCGGCGAGAGTGAGGCTCGCGCCCGATTGCAGGTCGATCGTGCCGCCCGGACTGGAGATCGTCAGCCCGTTGATCGGGTTGGGAATCGCGCTGTTGATGATCAGGGTCGTCGGCGAGCCGTTGGTATCCGCCGCCGTATCGCCCGAAGCACATCCCGGAAACCCGCCCGCCGGCGACCAAACGGCACCCGAGGTATCCGTCCAGAACCCGATGGGCGGCGGAGCGGATGAGGTGACCGTGTACGCCTGAGTCGTGCAGACCGCCAACGCGATCCCGCCCCCCACGACGCCCATCAACGCCAACGAGACCATCGCCGACAGCACGAAGATGCGGCGCCCCCGAAAAATGGACACGAACGCGTCTCTGCTGTTCATGCGGACCGGACTGTACGGGAAGGGCGGTGGGACCGTCAATTTTGGTGGGCGGGCGAACCGCTGACCGCCGCGCGCGCGGCATCTCGGGGCGAGCCGCCCCATTGGCGGCTCCAGGCGCGG
>JAFAVZ010000460.1 GCA_019242175.1 Acidobacteriota bacterium | reverse complement strand
CGCTGCACAACGCCGGCGGCGGCAACCCGATCCTGTGGCAGCACCTCTTCTGGTTCCTCGCGCATCCCGAGGTTTACGTGCTGATTCTGCCGGCGATGGGAATCATCGCGGAGGTCATCGCGAACAACACGCGCAAGCCGCTGTGGGGCTACCGCTCCATGGTTTATGCCGCGGTGTTCCTCGGCTTCATGTCGTTTGTCGTTTGGGCGCACCACATGTTCATGACCGGCATGGGCACGGTGATCAGCGCCTTCTTCCAGACGACGACGATGATCATCTCCATCCCCTCGGTCGTCATTCTCACGGCGATGTTCCTCTCGTTATGGGGCGCGTCGATCCGCTTCACGGTTCCGATGCTTTTCGCGCTCGCGTTCCTGCCGATGTTCGGTCTCGGCGGTCTGACCGGCCTGCCGCTCGGCCTCGCGGCGTCGGATATCCACTTACACGACACCTACTACGTCATCGGCCACTTCCATTACGTGGTGGCGCCGGGGACGATCTTCGCGATGTTTGCCGGCATCTACTACTGGTTCCCGAAGGTCACCGGCAAGCGGATGAACGAGAAGCTGGGCAAGATCCACTTCTGGGGCTCGCTCGTCTTCATCAACGGCATCTTCTTCCCGATGTTCTACCAGGGGCTGGCCGGCGTCTCGCGCCGCCTCTATGACGGCGGCATGCAGTACGCGCACGCCAAGCACGCGGCCGCGGCGACGAATCCGTTCATGTCGATCTCGGCCTGGTGCCTCTTCGCCTTCCAGCTGCCGTTCATCATCAACTTCTTCTGGAGCATCTTCTTCGGCAAGAAGGCGGATCAGAACGAGTGGCAGGCCACGACGCTGGAGTGGGCGGCGACGACCTCGCCTCCGCTCGGCCATGGCAACTTCGAGGTGCTCCCGGTGGTCTATCGCGGTCCGTACGAGTACTCCGTGCCGACGTCCGCGGTCGACTTCATTCCCCAGCACATTCCCGACGACCACGAAACGACGGCGCCGCTCGGCGGCGGGCTGCACAGCCCGCACGCAGCGGTGGCGAACAAGGAGGCATGATGGACGCGCACGCAGTTGCGGATCACGGTCACGGCCACGCCGAGCTGGAGATCCCGTTCAATGTTCACCCCCGTCCGGACACGGGCCTGTACAACGGCAAGCTCGGAGTCTGGCTGTTTCTCGCCTCGGAGGTGATGCTCTTCGGAGCGTTGTTCTCCTCCCTCATCCTGATCCGCACCAGCGCGGCGCACTGGCCACGCGGCTGGGAAGAGCTGCACGTGATCCCGGCGACGGTCAACACGTTCGTGCTGATCCTTTCGTCGGTCTTCGTCGTCCTCGCCTGGGCGAATCTTCGCCTGCGGAACGACAAGGTCGCGCGGATGTACATCGCGGCCACGCTGCTCTGCGGCGTCGCCTTCATGTTCATCAAGGGCTACGAGTACAGCCTCAGCCTCGGGCACGGCCACTTCCCCAAGACCAGCAACTTCTTCGCGATCTACTTCACCATGACCGGCCTGCACGGATTGCACGTGCTGGGCGGCATGGTCGTCTTCGCCTACTTCCTCGGACCGGGCTGGAAGATGCTCACCTCGGAGCGCGAGCGCTTCATCAACCGCATCGAGATCGTCGGCCTCTACTGGCACTTCGTCGATCTCGTGTGGATCTTCCTCTTCCCGACGCTCTATCTGCTGTGAGACCAGGAGGCGCAAAGTGAACGACCACGCGGTTGCCGCGCACGATTCCCACGACATTCCTCACGACGACCACAACTCGCCGGAGCACATCAAACGCGAGATCCGCGTGTACCTGATGGTGCTCGGCGCGCTGGCCGTGCTGACCGGTGTGACGGTCTTCGCCTGCTACGGCCTGCACCTGCCGATCCACTACGCGGTCATGGTGGCGCTCGCCGTCGCCTCGGTGAAAGGCTTCCTCGTCGCCGGCTTCTTCATGCATCTGCTGTCGGAGAAGAAGCTGATCTACGGGATCCTGATCCTCACGGTGGTCTTCTTCGCGATCCTGCTTTGGGGTCCGGCCCACGACATCGCCGACAAGTTCCACTACTGAGCAAATGTCCCTTCGGATCTTTCACATCATCTTCGTCATCGTCTGCGTGGGGCTCTCGCTCTGCGTCGGCGTATGGGGAATCCGCAGCTGGATGGCGGAGCGGAGCGCCGGCGCGTTGGCGCTCGGCATCGTCTTCCTCGTCAGCGGACTGGTACTGGTTCTGTATGGGAAAAAGGCGTTCGTGAAGCTGAAGGAGCTCGACTGATGCGCCGCCTCGCCCTGCCCGTTCTCATCGCGATTCTCGTTCCGATCGTTGCCAACGCGTGTCCCGTCTGCTTCGGCTCGGCTGACTCGGAGCTGACGAAGGGCGCGCAGAACGGGATCTGGGTGCTGCTCGGCGTCATCGGATTCGTGCAACTCGGGTTCGTCGCCCTTTTCTGGACGTTCTGGAGGCGGGCTCGCGCACTGCGCCGGCGCCGCGAGCAATTCCGGCTCATCGAAGGGGGAGTCCACTGATGAAAGAGTTCCTCCAGCGCTACATGCCCGTCGACGCCTCGGTGCACGGCGAACAGCTCGATACGCTGACCGCCTACGTGCACTGGCTCATGCTCGTGCTCTTCATCTTCTGGGGGGCTTTCTTCCTCTTCACGCTCTGGCGCTTCAACAAGAAGCGGAATCCGAAGGCGAGCTACGCCGGCATGCAGTCGCACTGGTCGACCTGGGGCGAGGCGGGCGTGGCGATCTTCGAAGTCATCCTCCTCTTCGGTATCTCGATTCCCGCCTGGTACAGCTGGACGAACCGCCCGAAGAAAGAGACGAACCCGCTCGAGGTTCGCCTCGTGGCCGAGCAGTTCGCCTGGAACGTCCAGTACCCCGGTCCGGACGGCAAGTTCGGGCGCCGCGACGTGAAGCTCGTCGACGCCACGAACCCCCTCGGTCTCGACCCGACCGATCCCGACGCCAAGGACGACATCACGACGCTGAACCAGCTGGACGTCGAGGTCAACCGGCCGGTGATCGTGTACATCTCGTCGAAAGACGTCATCCACAGCTTCTCCCTCCCGACGATGCGCGTGAAGCAGGACGCCATCCCCGGCATGGAAGTGCCCGTTCATTTCCAGCCCAAGATGGTGAACACCGAGCAGTGGGAGATCGCCTGCGCCCAACTTTGTGGTCTCGGCCACTACCGGATGCGAGGTATGCTGACAGTTCACGACCACGCCGGTTTCCAAACGTGGTTGAAAGAGCAGGGTCCTGAAGACACGACGGAGCCTGAACCGAACGCCGTTCCGGCCGCAACGCCGGCCGAGCCCACGACCACAGCACATTCATGACCTCGACCGCCCCGACTCCCGCAGCACTCCGGCGCTACACGCTTTTCGTGGCGGCGTCGACCCTCTTCCTCATCTTCGCCGGCGCGATGGTGACGTCGACCGGCTCCGGCCTCGCCGTCCCCGACTGGCCGCTGTCGTACGGCATGATCATGCCGCCGATGGTGGGCGGCATCTTCTACGAGCACGGCCACCGGATGATCGCCGCCACGGTCGGCTTCCTGACCGTGCTCCAGGCGATCTTTCTCCAGGTCTGGGAACCGAAGCGCTTCATCCGACGTCTCGGCTGGGCCGCAGTCGGCGCCGTGATCGCCCAAGGCGTGCTCGGCGGCCTGACGGTGATCTTCCTGCTCCCGAAAGCGATCTCGATCTCGCACGCCGGATTGGCGGAGATCTTCTTCTGCCTCAACGTATCGATCGCATTCTTTACCCGCCGGCCACGGGCCGGTGCGTCGGTTGGCCAACGTGGGGGCGGGCTTCAGCCCGTCCCGGGACCGGCTGAAGCCGGTCCCCACGTTAGTGTCATCCTGAGCCGCGAAGACGGCGAAGGATCCGTACCGCTTCTTGCCCCCCGTCTCCTCGTGGCCCTCGTCTACACCCAGATCCTCATCGGCGCGCTGATGCGCCATCTCGGCGCCGGCCTGGCCATCCCTGATTTCCCGCTGTCGTTCGGCAAGGTCGTGCCGGCGTTCACCTCGCTCGCGATCGCCGTCAACTACGCGCACCGCGTCGGCGCGGCGGTCGTTGCCTGCGCGATCCTGTATGTCGCCGCGAAAGTGCCGCGCTATCGTTGGATGCTCGTCGGCGTCGTGCTGATGCAGCTGACGCTCGGCGCGTTCACGGTGTGGAGCGGCAAGCATCCGATCCTCACCAGCTTCCACGTCGCGGGCGGCGCGTTGACGCTCGCCGTCTCGCTGATCACTGCTCTCGGCACGCGCGCCACGGCCAAGGCTCCGGCGCTTCGACTCCTTCCCACGGAGGCAACGGCATGACCGAGCTCTCGCTGCCGATTGCCGAACGCCGTTCCGTGATCGCCGACTATCTCGAGCTCTCGAAGGCGCGCATCGTCCTGCTCGTCCTCATCACGACCGCCGCCGGCTATCTGATGGCCGCGCCGCACATCAATGCGCTCGCGCTGCTCAACCTGCTCGTCGGCACGATGATGGTCGCCGCGGGCACGAACGCGCTCAACCAGTACATCGAGCGCGAGCACGACGCGAAGATGCGCCGCACCCGCCTCCGCCCGCTTCCGGACGGACGCATCACGCCGCGCGCGGCGCTCATCTTCTCCGCCGTGATCGCCGTCATCGGGACGCTCTACCTCGGCTTCATCGTCAACTGGCTCACCGCCGCCCTCGGCGCGCTCACGCTCACCAGCTACATCTTCGTGTACACGCCGCTGAAGCGGATCTCGACGATCTGCACGATCATCGGCGCCGTGCCGGGCGCGATTCCGCCGCTCATGGGCTGGGCCGCCGCGACCGGCACGCTCTCCATCGGCGCCTGGATCGCGTTCAGCGTGCTGTTCTTCTGGCAGCTGCCGCACTTCATGGCCATCAGCTGGATCTACCGCGAAGACTACGGGCGGGCCGGCTTCGTGATGACGTCCGTGCGCGACGAAGATGGCGCCGACACTTCGCGCCAGGCCGTGTTCTTCACGCTCGCTCTTGTCGCCGTGACGATCCTCCCGACGATCCTCGGCATCACCGGCGGCGTGTATCTCATCGGCGCGATCGCCTTCGGCGCGTTGTTCATCGCCACCGCGATCCGCTTCTTCCAGGACCGCTCCAACCGCACCGCGATGCGTTTGTTCATGACGTCGAATCTTTATCTCATCGCCGTCATGTCTCTGCTCGTGGTGAGCATCCGGGCCTGATGCGCCGCCTCGCCCTCGCCCTCGTGGTTGCGTCGCTGGCGGCGGCGTGTCATCGCCAGTCGGACCTCCCGCATCTCTTCCCGGTGCCGGCGGAGACGCTGACCCGCGAGACGGGCAAGCCGATGAGCCTCGCCGAGAACAAGGGCTACGTCACCGTCTACGACTTCATCTTCACCAACTGCGCCGGCACCTGCCCGGTGATGTCGGCGACGATGCGCAATCTGACGAAGAAGATCGACAAAGACGCGAAGGTGCGCTTCGTCTCGATCAGCGTCGATCCCGCGCGCGACACGCCCCAACAGTTGCGCGACTACGCGATGCACGTGCGCAACGACGACCGCTGGATCTTCCTCACCGGCCAGCCTGGCCAGATCACCCGTCTGTCCGTCGAAGGCTTCAAGCTCGCGATCGGCGGCACGCCCCAGACGGCGCTCGAGCCGCTGCTGCACAGCAACAAGTTCGCGATCGCGGACAAGGACGGGATGATCCGTTCCTACGCCGGCGGCACCGATCCCGACGCCGTCGACCGCGTCGCCGAGACCGTCGGCGAGTTGCTCCGCGAGTAGCCGCGATGAAGCGAGCATCGTTCTTCGCGCTGCTCGCCTTCACACTGCACGCGCAATCCCAATCCCTCGTGCTCTCCGGCGCCGGCGATCCCATCGCCCCGCGCGCCGCGATCGAACGCTTCGTCGCACTCGCCGGCGGCCCCGACGCGGAGATCGTCTACATCCCGACCGCGGCAAGCGGCATCCGCACGCCCTCCGGCCTGGTTGTCGAACTGCCGGAAAACGGCGAGATCGTGCCGAAAGACGCGCCGCTCGCGAACGATCTCGCGTCGTTCTTCGGCGTGAAGCGCGTCACGATCCTCCACACGCGATCTCGCGAAGTCGCCGACAGCAAGGCGTTCGTCGAGCCGCTGACGAAGGCCAAGGCGGTGTGGATCGGCTACGGGAACGCCGGCCGTCTGATGCAGACCATCGGAGGCACGCGCACGATGCGCGAGTTGCAGAGAATCGTAGCCCGCGGCGGCGTGATCGGCGGCAACTCCGCCGGCGCGATCGTCCAAGGCTCGTTCATCCTCCGCGGTCGCCCCGACAAACCGGTGCTGATGGCCAACGGCTACACGACCGGCCTCGGTCTCCTGAAGAACGTCGCCATCAACCCGCACCTCACCTCGGCGAAACGAGAGCTGGAGTTGGTCAACGTGCTCGACGCGAACCCGTTGCTCCTCGGCATCGGCATCGAAGACAACGCTGCGATCATCGTCCACGGCGATGAGCTCGAGGTGGTAGGCGAGGGGCGCGTCGCCATCTACGACAACGAACGCCACGGCGCCGACTGGTACTACTGGCTCCAGCCCGGCGATCGCTTCGACCTCCGCCACCGGCGCGTGCTTCCACGGCCTCGATGAAGCTCGCGCCGTTCGCCGCGCTCCTATAGAGTTCGCTTCGTGGATTGGATTCGCATCTTCCCCGTCATCAACGCATCGCTGAATGCGCTGAGCGGCATCTTCCTGCTCATCGCCTACGTTCTGATCCGTCAGAAGCGGATTCAGCCGCACAAGCGATTCATGCTCGCGGCGTGCACGACGTCGATTCTCTTTCTCATCTGCTACGTCACGTACCACTCGCTGCGCCACGGCGTGGTGACGCGGTTCGCCGGCACCGGCTTCTGGCGCACGCTCTACCTCACGATCCTCACGACGCACACGATCCTCGCGATCGTCATCGTCCCGCTCGCCATCATCTCGGTGCTCAACGGGCTGCGCATGCGCGTGGCGAAGCATCGGCGCGTGGCGAAGTGGACCTTTCCGCTCTGGATGTACGTCTCCGTGACGGGTGTCCTCGTCTACTTTTTCCTCTACCATTGGTTCCCATCAGCATGACCCGTCACCACTCGCTGCTCGACGATCTCCGCGACTACGCGCCGGCTGACGCGTTGGAGACGGAGCATCACGCGGCGCTTCTCGCGCTGCTGGAGCGCGGCGAGGACGTTTTTACGCGCGGGCACTTCGAGCCGGGCCACGTCACCGCGAGCTGCTACGTCATCGACGGCGAGGCGCGGCTGCTGCTGCATCGGCACCGGCGGCTCGGACGTTGGCTGCAGATGGGCGGGCATCTCGAAGCCGGTGAGTCTCCATCCGTTGCGGCGTTGCGCGAGGCCGCGGAGGAGTCGGGCCTGGAGCATCTCGAATTCGTCGTCGACCGCATCTTCGACATCGACGTGCACGGCATCCCGGCCGCGAAAGGGGAGCCCGATCATCGCCACTTCGACGTTCGCTATCTCGCGCGCACCGCGACGCCGGAGCGCATCGCGATGGATGCCGCCGAGTCGGAGGATCTGGCCTGGACCGATCTCGATCGCGCGGCGGTGTTGTTGAACGAGGAGGCGGGATGGCGGGTGATCCGAAAGATCAGGAGCGTGGTGTGACGCAGTTGCTCGAAAACGATCTCGACCCCAGCCCGTTCGCGCAGTTCGCGAAGTGGTTCGAAGAGGCGAAGGCGGTGACGCCCCGCGTGCCCGAGGCGGCAACGCTCGCGACGGCCGGCCTCGATGGCGTGTGCAGCGCGCGCATCGTGCTGCTCAAGGACTTCGATGCACGGGGCTTCGCCTTCTACACGAACTACAACAGCCGCAAAGGCTCGCAGATCCACGAGAATCCTTATGCCGCGTTGAACTGGCACTGGCCCGCACTCGAACGGCAAGTGCGGGTCGAAGGCGCCATCGTGAAGACGACGAGCGAGGAGTCCGACGCCTACTTCGCAACGCGTCCGCGCGGCAGCCAGCTCGGCGCCTGGGCGTCAGAGCAATCGAAGGTCATCACCGGACGCGGCGATCTCGACGCGCGGTTCCAGGAGCTGGAGAAGACGTACGCGGGGCAGCCCGTGCCGCGGCCGCCGCATTGGGGCGGCTACCGCGTGATCCCGATTCTCATCGAGTTCTGGCAGGGCCGCCCCGACCGCCTTCACGATCGCTTCCGCTACTGGCTGCGCGACGCGAAGGACTGGGTCATCGAGCGCCTGGCGCCCTAGCCGACGGCCGGCGTTCCGTGTTTGTGATTGGAGAGCGGGCGTCTCGCCCGCGAGCAGCGGCACGTCTCGTGCCGCTGCTAGGGTTCCGCGAAAAGCCGCCGGGCGGGACGCCCGTCGGCCCGCGGGCGGGACACCCGCTCTCCTGCTCGTCCTTCTCGACCTCTTAGCGGCCGCGCTTCTTCATGATCGCCTTCGGCTCCGGCAGATCCGGCGGCTTGCCGGTGATCATGCCTTTGACGAGCTCGAAGAGGATGACCGGCGTCGGCTTGTTGACCTCGAGGTAGACCGCGAGCTGGATGTTGACTCCGATCAGAACGATGCGCGGATCCTCCGGCGTGCCGTCCTTCGGCCCGCCTTCGTCGCCGAACCACGCACGCCAGTCCGGCTCCCACAGCTCCTGAATCTTCGCCCGGTTCGTGACGATCTTCGCCGAGCCCGAGACCGAGATCCACTCCTTCTTGCGCGGATGCAGGTAGGAGAGGTTGACGTTCGGATCATTGCGGATCTCGTCCACTTTCTCCGTGCGTTTGTCGGCCGCGAACCACAAGTCCGCGCCCGCCGCCCGCTTCTGCGTCGCCATCGGCCGCGACACGAGGAGTCCGTCGCTGCGCCGCGTGGTGAACATGGCGGTCTTGATGTCTTCGATCATTTCGTACAGCTCGGAAAGCTTTTCCTGTTTCTTCGATGCCATGCGCTGGAGAAGAGCAAGTCGGGAGCCAAAGGGGCGGAAGAATTCGTCCACGTATCCATGGCCTCATGGAAGAGATCTTTGTCAGTACACCTGAAGGAGCTCGGATAGACTCGCGTCCATGAACCGCAAGAAAATCCTCTTCCTCTGCACCGGCAACGCGGCGCGCAGCCAGATGGCCGAGGGGCTCGCGAATGCGTTTCATTCGGACGTGCTCGAAGCCGTTTCGGCGGGATCGCGGCCCGCGGGCTGGGTGCATCCGCTGGCCATTCGCGCACTGGCGGAGAAGGGGATCGACATCAGCGCTGCGACGTCGAAAGGCGCGGATCAGTTCCTCAACGAGCCGTTCGACGTCGTGGTCACCGTTTGCGATTCGGCGGCGAAGGATTGTCCGAACTGGCCGAACGCGAAACGCATTGAGCACTGGCCGATCGTCGATCCTTCCTACGGCCCCGACGATCCCGCGACGCGCTACGACCGCTTCCTCATCACGCGCGACGAGATCGAGCGCCGCATCGACGAACTGGTCAAGACCCTATGAGCGGGCACGGTCCGCAGCGCTTGTCGGCCAAGCCTTCATCCGGCGTCGCGTCCTTGCGGGCCCTGGCGAGAACGGCGACATCTGACGATGTCGTTGGAGGCATCCGCATCGTCCGCCTCGGCCAGCCTCGCGAACGCGGCGAAGGCCTGAGGATCGGCACCGTGCGCCGCCCACCTCGTGGCGTGAAGAAGGCGGACTTTGCGAAACGCGACTTCTACGACGTCTGGCTCCCCGACCTCGCGCCGACGCAAGACCTCGTGAGCTTCGCGATGCACGATGAGTGGACGCCCGCGCGCTGGAAGACGTTCGAGCGCAAGTACCGCGGCGAGATGCGCGCGCAAACGCATCTGCTCGCATTGCTCGCCGCGCTCTCGCACACGACGAACTTCTCCGTCGGCTGCTATTGCGAGGACGAGACCGTTTGCCATCGTTCCGTGCTGCGGGAGCTGCTGCGCGAGCACGGCGCGGCGATCGCCTAGTCGCGATACTCCAACACATCCCCCGGCTGACATTGCAGCGCGTTGCAGATCGCGTCGAGGGTCGACAGGCGGATCGCCTTCGCGTGGCCGTTCTTCAGCACCGAAATGTTCGCCATCGTGATGCCGACCTTTTCGGCGAGCTCGGTGACGCTCATCTTCCTCTTCGCCAGCATGACGTCGATGTTGATGATGATGGCCATGGCTAGACGGTAAGGTCGTTCTCGGACTTCAGGTCGACGGCATTCTGCAGCAGCCGTTCGAACACGGCCGCCGCAGTGGCGATGACGACGAAGAGGAAGCTCATGCCCAGCCCCATGGCGACGCCGCCTGCGATGTCATCCTTGTGGCGCACGAAGATCATCAGGTAAGCGACCGCCGCGAGAATCATCGTGACGAGCACGATCGCGCAGTACTTGATCGTTCGCAGCGCTCTGACGGAATGCGCCGAGAACACCTGGCCCCGGCCCATCGATCCGAGCAGGGTGAAAGCCTGGAAGAGGATCGTGAAGAACGCGATCGACGCGGCGTAGGCATACACGAGGAACGGATCTTTGAAGTAGATCTCGAACTGCGTGGCGTGCGCGTTTCGCCCTTCGATCTGCGGCTCCCAAAGCATGAGCGCGAGCGCGCCGACGGCGATGAGCACGATGACGATCTGCAGGAAGATGATCGCGCTGCGTTTGATGGGCACAGGTGAGTGCATGCCCCGAATCTAGATACGAATTTATCGATTGTCAATATGTGAGTATCGTTTTACGAGGCGCGAGTGATTCGGATCGGGCCGCGACACTCCTCGTCAGGATCGAGCGGTTTGCCTCGTTGGGTGATGGTCACGAGCCCGCGATGCGCGAGCCGACGGGCTGCATCGCGCACGGCTTCCATGTGGGCGCGCCATCCGTCTGGCTCCATGCGTCGCGCGACCTCCGAGGGACAAACCGACGACGTGCGTTCGTCGAGCATTGCGAGGAGTGCCTCCTCCCAGCGCTGCGTCTCCTCGAACCACGTCGCATACGGCGTGTTGCGGGCCAGGCGGCGGTTGTAGTCGGGCGCGCCGTCTGTCCACCAAACGGGGCCACGTTCGCCGAGGGCGACTTTCGCGCGATGGACGGCACGACGGGCGCGACGCTCGGCCGATGAGTCCTCGGCGCGTTTGGCGGCAGCGACTGCGCGTCGTGCATCCATCAGGGTCGCAGTCCAGCGCGACCGCTCGTCATCCGTCAGCTGCGGATTGGCCGCGCGCCACAAACGGCCGCGCACCACGAGGTAGCGGCCGTCCGGTGTCGTGAGCGGCTGCATGCGCGCGACACGATCGCACGTCGCATGCCGGTGGAACATTCGAGGGGAAGGTGCGTAATAGCGAGTACATGCTCTTGCCGATCCACATTGCCGCGGGCGCGTTGGCCATCGTGTGCGGCGCCATCGCCTTGTCGGTGAGAAAGGGCGGATGGATGCATAGGCGCAGCGGCCTCGTGTTCATCGGCGCCATGCTCGTCATGGGCGCCACCGCGGCAGCCCTCGGTTTTCTGAAGAGTGGCCGCCTCACGGATGGCAACGTGCTGGGCGGATTGATGGTGACCTACTTCGTCGGCACCGCATGGACGACCGTGCGTCCGCCGTCGCGTGCGACGCGCACATTCGGAATCGTGGCCGCGATCGTCGCCGTTTGCATCGCGCTCTTCGACTTCGCCGGCGGCCTGCAGGCATTGCGGGCGCCGCGCGGCGTTCTGCACGGCGTCCCCTTTCCGATGTTCTTCTTCCTCGCATTCATCCTGATCCTTGCGGCGATCGGCGACGTGCGCGTCCTGCGATCGGGCGCGTTGCGCGGCGGGCCGCGCCTGGCCCGTCATCTGTGGCGCATGTGCTTCGCGTTGTTCGTTGCGGCGGGATCGTTCTTCTCGATTCGACAACGCGTCGCGAGAATTCTCCCCGAGCCGTTCACGAGCGGGCCGATGCGCGCGCTGCCGATCCTGCTCGTGTTCGCGGCGATGTTCTATTGGCTCTGGAGAGTGCGCCGGCGCCTCACGCCTCCGCTCCCGTAGCCGTCATGTTGTTCGACGGCTCGCCCGGCGACGCCTGTTGCGCGAGGATCAACTGCCGCCCTTCATCGCGCAGATGTGGCAGGCGGAGCGCGAACACGCTCGCGGCCACGATGGAGATCGCGCCGCCGATGGCCAGCGTCCAGGGTGCGCCGATGCCTTCCGCCACGCTGCCGGCGAGCAGCGCGCCGATCGGACCGGAGCCCATGAATGTCATCGAATACGCGGCCATCACCCGGCCGCGCAATTCGTCAGGGACCATGGACTGGATCAGCGTGTTCGACGCCGACATCTGCACGATCATCGAGAAGCCGACAAAGAACAGGATCGCGCAGGAAAGCGGGAACGAGCGCGAGAAGCCGAACAGGATGAGCGTCGCTCCGAGGCCGGCGGCGGCCATCCAGACCCAGCGGCCGAGGCCGTAGACGGTGGAGCGGGTGGCGAGGAGGACGGACGCGGCGAGCGCGCCGATGCCGGTGCTGCCCATCAGGATGCCGAGGCCGCGCGGGCCGGTTTGCAGGATGCGGTCGGCGAAGATCGGCATCAGCACCGCGTAAGGCATCGCCGTGAAGCTCACCACGCTGAGCAGGAGCAGCAGCGCGCGGATCGGCCGCGTCTTCGCCACGTAGCGCATCCCTTCTTTGATGTTCGCCAGCGGTGAGCTCGACACGCTTCGCGGCGCGAGGCGAGGCACGCTCATCATCAACAGGCTGATGATCACCGCCACGTAGCTCACGCCGTTCGCGAAGAAGCACCAGCCTTCGCCGATCGCCGCCACGAGGATGCCCGCGACGGCCGGGCCGACGATGCGCGCGCCGTTGAACATCGTCGAGTTGAGCGCGATTGCGTTGATCAGATCCTCCCGCTCGACCATCTGGACGAGAAACGCCTGGCGCGCCGGCAAGTCGAAGGCGGTGACGATGCCGAGGCAGGTGGCGAGGACGAAGATGTGCCATTCGTGAATGCGATGCGTCAGCGTCAGCACCGCGAGGATGAACGCGAGCGTCATCGCCGCGGTCTGCGTCAGCACGAGCACGCGCCGGCGGTCGTAGCGATCGGCGATGTGGCCGCCGACGGGACCGAGGATGAAGGCGGGCATCTGGTTGGCGAAGCCGATGGCACCGAGGAGGAGCGAAGAGCCGGTGAGGCGATAGATGAGCCACGACTCCGCGACCGTCTGCATCCACGTCCCGACGAGCGAGATGATGTTGCCGACGAAGAACAGCTGGAAGTTGCGATGACGGAGTGCGCGGAGAGGATGCGTGGCCGAACTGCTCATTGCTTCGACGATCGTTGCTAGAGCCGCGCCCGTCCCGCGGGCACGAGCACGCGGAGCGACATCGGGTTGATGTTCACCTCCAGCGTGCTGCCGAGATCGGGAACCGGCTCGCCGTCGAGGTGCGCCGGGCCGTCGGAGACGCGGCGGATCGTGACCGATTTCCCCTGCACCGTGCGCACCGCGCTGGAGCGATGCAGCGAGCCGTTGAAGAGGCGGGCGATGAGCATCGGCGCGCGCAACGCGGACGTCGGCTCGATGACGACCACGTCGAGCAACCCGTCCTGCAGTGATGCGCACGGGGCGATGCGCGCGTCGTTGCCGTACTGGCTGGAGTTCGCCACCGCGACGACGAACGCGCGGGGCGTCGATGCCACGCCGTCGATCGTCAGCTCGTAATCCTGCGCGCGATAGCTGGCGAAGCCGGCCAGACCTTCTCGCACGTACGTCTGCATCCCGCGCGTCGTGCTGTGCGCGAAACGGTCGGCGATGTACGCGTCGAAGCCGACGCCCATCACGCCGACGAACGGCCGCCCGTTCACCACCGCCGTGTCGATCGTGGCGATCTCGCCGCCGCGTGCGGCGCGCAGAGCGTTGCGCGCTTGGGCGGGAAACCCGAGATGGCGGGCGAAACCGTTGCCGGAGCCGGTGGGGAGGATGCCGAGCGCGAGCGGCGTACCAATCAGGCGCTTCGCTACTTCGTGCACTGTGCCGTCGCCGCCGACCGCGAACACGACATCGAAGCTCTGCGTCGCCGCTTCGGCGATCATCGCGTCGAGATCGGAGATCTGCTTCGGCGCCGGCTGCAGCTCGTGCGTCAGCCAGTCGCATTCGCTGCGGATCAACGCGCCGTAGTCGTAACCGCGCCGCGTTCCGGAGCGCGTGTTGATGAGGAAGAGCGCCTTCAAATCAACTCGCTTTCATCAGTTCCAGCGCGATGGGACGGATGCCGTTGATGATGAATTGAATGCCGATCGCGCCGAGGAGGAGGGACATGATTTTGGCGAAGACGGCGCGGCCGCGGTCGCCCATCATGCGCGAGAGCGGCACCGCGGCGAGCAGCACGATCCACGACACGAGCCCGACGCCGACGATCGAGAAGATCACCGCGATCTTCTGCTCCCACGCCGGATACAAATTGACGAGCACCATGACCGTCGTGATCGCGCCGGGGCCGGAGAGCATCGGAATCGCCAGCGGCACGACCGCGATCGAAGACGGATCGATCTCCGCCTTGCGCGCGTCGGTGTCTTCCATTCGCTTGTCGCCGCCGATGTCGTACGCGCGGCGGTCGTCGTCCGTGAGCGTGCGCAGGCTGTTCGTCAGGAAGATGATGCCCCCCATGATCTGGAACGCCGGCACGGTGATGCCGAAGAACGAGAAGACGTAGTTGCCGGCGAGAAGGAAGATCGTCAGGACCGCGACGCAGGAGATGGCCGCGACGAGGGCGACCGAGGCGCGCAACGAACGGGCGATGCCCTGAGTGAGCGTGACGAACGCCGGCACGACGGCCAACGGGTTGACCATCGTGAGGAGCGCGGTGAAGGTGACGAGGAAGACTTTGGACAACGGCATTGCGGAGGGCATTGTGTATCGACCGCGCGCCACGTGTCATCCTGACCCGCGAAGACGGGGAAGGATCTCCTGATGCGTGCAATGAGCGCCCGTGCCGGGGGATCCTTCGTCCTCTACGGGACTCAGGATGACACCGGTGCGCTGGACGTGTGGAGTGTCATCCTGACCCGCGAAGACGGGGAAGGATCTCCTGATGCGAGCGATGAGCGCCCGTGCCGGGAGATCCTTCGCGCTCTCCGGCGCTCAGGATGACACCTTGGGCGTTAGACCGTGTTGCTTGTCATCCTGACCCGCGAAGACGGGGAAGGATCTCCTGATGCGTGCGATGAGCGCCCGTGCCGGGGGATCCTTCGTCCTCTGCGGGACTCAGGATGACACCTGGGCGTTAGAACGTGTTGCTTGTCATCCTGACCCGCGAAGACGGGGAAGGATCTCCTGATGCAGGCGATGAGCGCACGTGCCGGGAGATCCTTCGTCCTCTACGGGACTCAGGATGACACCGGTGCGCTGGACGTGTGGAGTGTCCTCCTGACCCGCGAAGACGGGGAAGGATCCGTACCGATCTCGCGCTGCGTTCTAAGGTACGGATCCTTCGCGCTCTACGGCGCTCAGGATGACACCCGGGCGTTAGAACGTGTTGCTTGTCATCCTGACCCGCGAAGACGGGGA
>JAFAVZ010000437.1 GCA_019242175.1 Acidobacteriota bacterium | reverse complement strand
TCGATGAGGACGTCGAGCTTGGCGTCGACTTCCCTACTGGGATCGACGACACGGCCGTTTTTGATCAGCAGGTTCATGCCGCGGCCTCGGGCGACTGGAAAATTGAAAATGGAAAATGGAAAAAGAAGATGGCGCGCGCGCCGCGCGTGTGACGCGAATTTTCAATTTTCCATTTTCCATTTTCCATTTTGTTCATTCGCCGGCTCCGTGAGCGCCGCCGAGCAGGTACAGCACCGCCATGCGCACCGCGACGCCGTTCGTCACCTGCTCGAGGATCACCGACCAGGGGCCGTCGGCGACGTCGGACGCGATCTCGACGCCGCGGTTCATCGGGCCAGGATGCATCACGATCACACCTTCCTTCGCCCGCATGAGGCGTTCGCGGGTGAGGCCGAAGGTGTTGTAGTACTCGCGCAGCGAGGGGAAGCTGAGCTTGCCCTGCCGTTCGAGCTGGATGCGCAGCATCATCAGCACGTCGGCGCCTTCGATCGCCTCGTCGAGGGAGTGCACGACGCGCACGCCCATCCGTTCGATCTCCGCCGGCATCAGCGACGGCGGCGCGGCGAGCGTCACGTTCGCCTTCATCTTCGTAAGGAGATGGATGTTCGAGCGGACGACGCGCGAATGGGCGATGTCGCCGATGATCGAGACGTTCACACCCTGCAGACGGCCGAGGCGCTCGCGGATGGTGAAGGCGTCGAGGAGGGCCTGGGTCGGATGCTCGTGCGCGCCGTCGCCGGCGTTGATGACCGCGGCCGGGAGGCGGTCGGCGAGCATCTTCGGCGAGCCGGGGTACTTGTGGCGGATGACGATCATGTCCGGCGCCATCGCCATGAGGTTCTCGGCGGTGTCGATGAGCGTCTCGCCCTTCTCCACCGCGGAGCCGGATGCCGCGAAATTGAGCGTGTCGGCGCTGAGGCGCTTCTCCGCGATCTCGAACGAGACGCGGGTGCGCGTCGAGGCCTCCATGAAGAGGTTGATCACCAGCTGCCCGCGCAGCGCCGGCACCTTCTTCACCGGCCGCTCGCTGACTTCCTTGAAGCCCTCGGCCGTATCGAGAATCAGTGCGATCTCTTCCGGCGTGAGCGGCTCGATGCCGAGGAGGTCTTTGGAGCGGAGAGCGGAGCTGGCGGTGCGCATCGAGGGGCGGCTATCGCTCCATGATCAGGACTTCGTCTTCGTCGTCCGTCTCGGCCAGCTTCACCTTGATCACCTCTTCCGCGTCGGTCGGAACGGTCTTGCCGATCACGTCCGCGTGGATGGGGAGCTCGCGGTGCCCGCGGTCGACGAGGACGGCGAGCATGACTTTCTTCGGGCGGCCGAAGTCGATGAGGGCGTCGAGGGCTGCGCGCACGGTGCGGCCGGTGTAGAGGACGTCGTCGACGAGGACGACGACTTTGTCATCGATCGGCTCGGGCAGCTTGGTCGGCTTGACGACCGGTTGAGGAGCGATCGTGGTGAGGTCGTCGCGGTAGAGGGTGATGTCGAGGATGCCGAACGGAACCGGCTGCCCTTCCATCTCCTCGATCTCCTTCGCGATGCGCTCGCCGATGGGGACGCCGCGGCTGCGGATCCCGACGATGAGGAGGTCGTCGAGGCCGCGGTTCTTCTCCACGACTTCGATGGCCATGCGGCGGATGGCCCGGTGCATGCGCGGGCCGTCGAGCAGACGTTTCTTCGTTTTCATAGCTTGAAAGCGCGCGGAGAATAGCACAGCCGCCGCGCAGGCACAGCGCCTGCACGAAGGTCGGGCGTGAGCAGACCCAAAGTCCTCATCGTGGAGGACAACTCCGACGTCCGGCGGCTGTACGCAATCGGGCTCAACCAGCGCGGTTACGAGGTGAAACTCGCCGCCAATGGAGCCGAGGCGGTGGACCGGATCTCGGCCGAACGGCCGGATGTGGTCCTGCTGGACTGGATGATGCCGCTCATGGACGGCGGCGAGGTGCTCGACCGGCTGGGGCCGGACGTTTCGGCGACCATTCCGGTCATCGTCATCAGCGGCCAGCCGGCGCCCGGCGACGGGGACATGGATCCGCGGATCCAGAGCTGGCTGACGAAGCCGGTGACGGTCGAGGAATTGGTGACGGAGATCCGGCGGCGCCAGCCGTTGCAGCAAGTGAGCTAGAATCTCGCGCCAATGGCCAAACTCTTCTTCGTCGGCCTCGACGGCACGGAGAAAAGCTATCGACTGCAGACGCACCGACCGTTCACGGTCGGCCGCGATCCGGGCAACGACATCATCCTCCGCGATCCGAAGGTCTCGCGCCACCACGCCGAGATCGTGTTCGAGCGGGGATTCTTCGTCCTGCACGATCTCGCCAGCGCGAACGGCACGTACGTGAACGGGCGGCGGATCCGCGTCGCGCCGCTCACCCACGGCGCGAAAGTGCGGATGGGCAACACGTATGGCCGGTTCTCCGAGGAGCTGCCGACCGAGACGGACGATCCGCAGCAGAAGAACGAGCCTTACGAGCAGCCGCTGCCGAGCAACGCGTCCACGCCGTCTCCTTCCCCTGCGCCGCCGCCATCCGCGCCATCGCTGGCTGCGGTCCCGCCGCCGATCGCGCCGCCACTTTCCGTGGTGAGCGTGACCGACGATCTCGCCGACATGCCGACTTCGTCGCACGAGCGATTGGCGATGGACACGATGCCGCACGAGAAGATCACCGAAGAAGATCTGGGCGACGACGTAAAAAAAAAAGCGTAACGCTGGCGGATGAAGTGCCGTTGCAGGCGCACGAAGTGCCGTCGCCGGGGCACGAAGTGCTGTTACCGGAGGCGGAGCCGCCGACGGAGCCGTTCCTGCCCATTGGCGATGCCGCGCCGCTCCCGCCGCCCGCCGCCGGGCCGCCGCCCCCCAACCCGTTCTCCCGCGACCGCTATCACTTCACGAGCGGGTTGCCGTTCGGCGAGACGGCGCGCATCGTCGGCGACGACGGCGCGGTGCTCCTCACCTACCGCAGCTTCGCCAGCATCGTCGGCACCGTGGCCGCGCTGGTCGCCGGCGTCGTGATCGTCGCCGGCGTGGCCGGCACGCTGTTCCTCGTCGCGGAAGGACGGCCGCTCGCCGCCGTCAGCACGTTCGTTCTCAGTATCCTGTTCACTGCGCTCGTAGCGATGCTCGTCCCGCGGACGAACGTCGCCCTTTACGACGGCTCGCATCCGGCGCTGACGATCGCCCAACGCTCGCGCTTCATCCATCTCGTCGCGACGCCCGACGGCCGTCCGCTCGCGCTGCTCCGCAAGAGTCCGTTCTCCCGCTTCGGCCGCAACCGCTGGACGATCCTGACGCCGAGCGACGGCCGCGAGATCGGCTCCGCCGTCGAGGACTCCTTCGCCGGCGCGCTGCTGCGCAAGCTCTTCGGCAAATTCAGCCGCAGCTTCCAGACGGACCTGCTGTTGACGTACGAAGCCCGCGACGCGGGCCGCATCCATCGCCGCAAAGCGGACGTCCTCGACCTCGGCACGAGCGCGATGGACCGGCGCGTAGCGGTGGCGCTCGCGACGCTGATCCTCGGCTCGGAACCGTAGAAAATGTAGGGCCGGCTCTCCAGCCGGCCCAATATCAATGCTGGGCCGGCTGGAGAGCCGGCCCTACGTTTTCTAGGACGTTGGCGCGGGCATCCGCACGATCTCGATTCCCGTGTAGAAGCGCTTCAGAATCTGGTCGTACGTCCAGCCGCGGAACGCCATGCCGTAAGCACCGACCTGGCACATGCCGATGCCGTGGCCCCAGCCTTTGCCGTAGAACGTGTAGCGGTCCACGCCGTCCGCGTCTTTCCCCTGCTCGATCACGAACAGGTTGTCGGGTACGTTCAGCGACCAGCGCACGGGCAGGCCGCGCAGCATGAAAGTCCGTCCTCCCTCGGCCGTCACTTCCAGCTCCGCGATGCGTTGCGATTCGTCGATCGTCACCGGCCGCAATCCGTGCAGCTCCGTGATCGGGTTGCGCGCATTGATCGACTTCACCAGCTCGTCCGCGCGATAAGTCCGCGTCCAGTTCGAGAAGCTCGACGTGCGGTCGAAGGCGGCGCCATCGAAGTTCGCCTGCACGATCACGGCGATGATCGCGTTCTGTTGATTGCGTTGCAGGAACGCGCGGTCGCCGATCATCACCGGCACGCTCGCATACTCCTGATAGCGATCCTGCAGACGGCGGAAAATCGGGATGTTCGCGGGCAGATTGAAGTTCGTGTTGCGGCCGTCGATCTTCAGCGTGAGCGTGCGGCCGTTGATCGCGGAGATCTTGCCGGTGGCCTCGCGCAGAGCATCGTGCTCGCGCAGCCACGAGCCGAGCAGCGCGTAAAGCTCTTCACGCGGCATCGCGGCGTTCATGTCAATGCGATCGATCGTCTGCGCCGGCAGCACACCGTACTTGATGAGGAACGCCGCGGCCGCAAACTCCGGCGCCGTCTCCGCCCCATTCGCCGTCGGAAAGTAATACCGCCGATCCTCGGCCAGCGTGAGCACGCGGCCGTTGCGATCGAGCTGGAACGTCGCGGCGAGGTAACGCAGCACGTCTCCGCGCCGCGAAGACGCGGGCGCCGCAACACCCGCCGGCGCGGTGGTCCCGAGGACGCGGAGCGTGGCGTTGACGGCATTGACGACATCGCGCGCGCTCCAGCTCGCGCCGCTGTCCGGCAACCCGGCCGCCGCCGCGAACACGCGCGCATTGGCCTGCGCCTCGGAGAGCGGCATGCCGTCCGCGCGGCCGGCGAGCGCCGTCATCTCCAACTCCACGCACCGCGCGCGTTTGAGGTACGGCTCGTTGCGGCCAGGGAACATCGTCCCGACGTCGGACGTCTCGCCGCCGCAAGTCGCCGTGTACAAAGCGTCGATCGGCGCACCGTTGTAGGTCGCGATCAGTCCGGTCGTCTCCTTCACCGCCTGATCGCTCAGCGCCGCTTCGCCGCCGGCGCCGAGGTAGGCCTGGCAGGCCGGGCCGGGGCAGATGTCGTAGCCCTCGTTGCGGAACTGCCCCATGTTGCGCACTGCATACGTGCGCGCGGCGATCGCCTGCGCCTTCAGCGCCTCGAGCTCGTCGTAGATCTTCGGACCCATCTCCGCCGGCACGACGCCGCGCAGATAGTCTTCGAGGTTCAGCTCGTTGATGACGTTGAACGTGCCGCGCGGATTGATCCAAACGCGCGCGGCGGTGCGGTACGGCTTGTCGGCGATGCGAACCGTG
>JAFAVZ010000432.1 GCA_019242175.1 Acidobacteriota bacterium | reverse complement strand
TCCGTGCAGAGCTGCAGATGCTCCACGCGCTCCTTGATGCGCGCGTTGAGATCCTTCGTCTCCATCGTGAGGATGCGCTTCAGCGTGTTGATCATCCGCCGCGTCGGCTCCGTCGACTCGCCTTTCTGATCGGTGGCGAGGAGGAATGCGTCGACGAAGCTGTTCAGCGACTGGTCGAAGTTCTTGAGCTCGAACTCCACGCGCCCGCCGATCTCGGCTAGGCCGCGATCGAACGGATTGAGCTTGCGCGCGCAGCTGATCTCGTCGTGCGCCGGCTCCCATTCGCCCTGCGAGTAATAAAGGCGGCCGAGGATTTCGAACGGGCGGTAGTTGTTGGGGGTCTTGAGCTTCGCGATCTCCAGCAGCTCGATCGCCTTCGACGTCTGCTCCTTCGCCATGTAGTACTGGGCGAGGCCGACGTATTGGGAGGAGTCGATCTCGTCGCGGGCGCGATCGGCCGCGACTTCCACCCGCACGCTGGAGAAGCGTTGCTCCTCGGCCGCTTGTTTGAGATCGCGGACGCGCGCGAGGTTGATGCGCAGCGCGACGGAGCCGGGCTTGAGCTTCTCCGCCATCTCGTAGAGGTGGATCGACTCGTCGAACATCCCCTGATCGGCGTAGCGCTTGGCCAGCACCGCCAGGTCGTCTGCCTCGATCGGAATCGAAGCCTCGGCCGCGATTGTGCGAAAGCGAGCGCGAGTCGGGATGGGCTGCTCGGCCATGAGAGGCGGCTATTATCCCGAACGGATCATGCGGAAAGCAAAACGGCTTCTCATCGCCTTGCTGGTGGCGACCCTTCCGATGCTCGGCGAAGACCGGGCGGGGAAGGACGGCTTCCTCCTCGCGCTGCCTGGCTACGAGTTCTCGTTCCCGCGCGATCACGGCAGCCACGACGCTTACCGCACGGAATGGTGGTACTACACCGGGCAGCTCACGGCGGAAGACGGTCGCCGCTACGGATTCGAGGTCACATTCTTCCGCGTCGGCCTCTCCGCTGCGCCGGCCGAGAACCGCTGGGACCTGCGCCATGTCGCGCTCGCGCACTTCGCCGTGACGGACGTGAACGGGAAAGACTTCCGCTACTACGAGAAGATGAATCGCTCGTCGCCGTTCACGGCGCAGGCGGCGACCGGCCATCTCGACGTCTTCAACGAAGGCTGGCGCACGACGACCGCGCCGGATGGCTCGTGGCGATTGATCGCCGCGCAGGGCAAAGACGCGATCGATCTCACACTCACGACGCGGAAGCCGCCGGCGATTCATGGCGAGAACGGCATCAGCGTGAAGGCGCCGGTCGAAGGCTACGCGTCGCATTACTACTCGATGACGCGGCTCGAAGCGACGGGCACCATCAATGGCAAACGCTGCCGCGGTCTGGTCTGGATGGATCACGAGTTCGGCAGCTCCGCGTTGCGCGAAGGGCAGCAAGGTTGGGACTGGTACTCGATTCAGCTCGACAACGAGACGGAGCTGATGCTGTACGTGATCCGCCGCGCGGGCGGCTCGCCGGACGTCACCTCCTCCGGTTCGCTCATCACCAGCGACGGCACCGTCATCCCGTTGAAACGTGACCAGATGAAGATCGACGTCTTGTCGCGGTGGACCTCGCCGCGCAGCAAGGCGACATATCCGATGGGTTGGCGCGTCGCGGTGCCGGGCCTGGGCGTGCTTCTGACCCTGCAACCGCTGCTTCGGGATCAGGAGTTGATCACGCGCGGATCCACGGGTGTGACGTATTGGGAAGGCGCGGTCGACATCGCCGGGCAATTCGACGGAAGCGCCGTAAAGGGAA
Organism: Acidobacteriota bacterium; assembly: GCA_019242175.1. Taxonomy (GTDB): domain Bacteria; phylum Acidobacteriota; class Thermoanaerobaculia; order Gp7-AA8; family Gp7-AA8; genus JAFAVZ01. Next base: position 6,322 of record JAFAVZ010000432.1, on the reverse strand, counting down.
GCGGTTACGTCGAGATGACCGGCTACGATCGCGCGTTCCGGGCACCTTGAGGCGGGCACGGCCGGCCCGCGTTGTTTGGCCCAGCCTTCACGTGGCGAAGCGGATTTGCTGGCCTCGAGGCCATTTGGAAGTTCACAGGGACGGGAGTGTGGCCTGCATCACAGAAGGAACGAAAAAGCGACCCTACGTTACGGCGTCTGACAAATCGGTTCCCGCGGTGCTCGTGCCTCAATCCCGGGGGCGGCGCCGATCGGGCGGAGGCAAGTTCGAAATGCGAACCCGCATGCTCTCAACGGTATTCGTGTTCCTGGTCGCAGCGCTCTCGCTGCAGGCCGGAACGATTACCTCGGTCAATCCCAACTCGATCGCGGTCGACAGCGGTGAATGGTTCACCGCGATCAACGGCACCGGCCTCGGCGATGTCGTGACGTTCGCCGGCCCGGCCGGCACGTTCAACGTTCCCATCAACGCCACCACCCGCGGCGGCGTCATCGTCTGGGTCCCGACGGAAGTCGTGGACCGCGCCGGCAACTACACCGTCGTGGTGCACGGCGGCTCGGGCGACACGGCTCCGGCCGCGTTCACCGTCACCGGCGGCCGCCTGCTCAGCCTGCAGCTCGTGATGCCCGAAGTGCTCCTGCAGCTGGCCCGCACGCGCGAAGGCTCGGTCGTGAACTTCGACGTCACGGCGGTGGGCGGCGACGATCCCTCGCCGGTCGTCGACTGCGCGCCGAAGTCGGGCGCGAACTTCCGCATCGGCACCACGCTCGTGCAGTGCGTCGCCTCGAATCGCAGCGGCGAACGCGTCACCGGCCAGTTCGGCGTCACGGTGTTCGACGGCTTGTCGCCGGTGGTGACGGTGCCGAAGTCGTTCTCCGTCAACGCCGACGGTCCTAGCGGTGCGATCGTGAAGTTCGACGCCTCGGCGACGGACGACATCGACGGCGCCATCACTCCTTCCTGCTCGCCGGCATCCGGCTCGCGTTTCCCGGTCGGCACCACGACGGTCGTCTGCACGGCGACCGATTCCGCGCTCAATCCGGGCGGCGAACAGTTCGACGTGCGCGTCGTCTTCGACCGCCTCGTCCTCAACGTTCCGAAGCTCGCCATCGGCGAAGCGGACGACGCGAAGGGCGGCCACGTCTACTTCGACGTCACGGCCGCGAGTCCGAAGGATCCGAGCCCGACGATCAAGTGCGACGCGAATTCGGGGGACTTCTTCTCCCTCGGCAGCACGACGGTCAGCTGCGAGGCGACGGACCGCAGCGGCGATAGCGCGACCGCGCGCTTCGAAGTGAAGGTCGTCGACAGCGTCGGTCCGATCATCGCCGGCGTGCTGGCGAAGCCGAGCTGGATCCTGCCAAACGGCACGATGAACACCGTGGGCGTGGACGTCGATGCATTCGACATCGTCGACCCGCAGCCGAAGTGCGCGATCACCGGCGTCAGCGGCAACGAGCCGGTCGAAGGCGACTACCGCGTCACGGGTGATCTCACCGTCGACCTCCTCGGCGCCTCGAAGAACGGGAACCGCGTGTACGCAATCAGCCTCGTGTGCAAAGACGTCACCGGCAACTTCACCGAGGCGAATGTGAACGTGGCGGTTTCGGAGAAGGAGCCGCCGCCGCCGACGCTCACGATTTCCACCACGCCGGCGCATCGCCGTCCGTAAAGTCTCTCTCTCAGCAGCGGCGCGGGGCCGGCTCCTCCAGGGGCCGGCCCTTCGTCTTTTCGGCGACAATGCGCGCATGTTCGTTTCCTCACTGCTGCTCGCCGCCACGCTCGCCCAACAGATCACCGCCGTCACGAAACCCGTCGACACGACGATCGGCGTCGCCGTCGTCGATGTGAAGAGCGGCCAGCGCACGCTGGTGCGCGGCGACGAACGGTTCCCGATGGGCAGCGTTTACAAGTTCCCGATTGCGCTCACGGTGCTGAAGCTCGTCGATGACAAGAAGCTTTCGTTGAGCACCGAGGCGACGATCGCGCCGAATCGGTTCGCGCCGGGCTGGAGCCCGCTGCGCGATCGCGCGAACGGCCAGCCGATCCATTCGACGGTCGGCGATCTGCTGCGGCACATGGTCAGCGTCAGCGACAACACCGCTTGCGATTACCTCCTCGATCTCGTAGGCGGCGGCGCCGCCGTCACGAAGCGCATGCGCGAGCTCGGCGTGCAGGAGATCCAGATCGATCGCCGCGAACGCGACATCGCCGCGGACATCAAGGCGAAAGGCGATCAGGCTTACGTCGCCGACAGACGCGATACCGCGACTCCCGCGGCGATGGCCGACCTGCTCGTGAAGTTGACGAAGGGTGAAGTCGGTCTGACGCCGGCGAGCCGCAATCTGCTGCTGCAGATGATGATCGAGACGGCGACGGGTGCGAATCGCATCAAGGCCGGCATTCCGGCGAACGCGCAGGTCGCGCACAAAACCGGGACGATGCCGCTCGTCATCAACGACGTCGGCATCGTGCGCCTCGCGAACGGCACGCAGCGCGTCGTGGTCGTCTTCACGAAGGGCGGCAAGGCGCCGGACGAGGCGCGGGAGAAGGCGATCAGGGAGATTGCGCACGCCGCAGTCGAGTGATCTCGCGCAGCAGCTGCTCCCGCGCCGATGTTCCCTTCTGCACGAACGTCGTGACCTTCTTCTGCAGCTCGCGCCGTTCGTCGGCGGAGATGTCCTTCGACGTCAGGACGAGGATCGGGATGTTCGCCGTTCCGGGATTGCCCTTCAGTGTATCGGCGACCTCGAAGCCGCTCATGCCCGGCATCATGAGGTCGAGGATGATCACGTCCGGTTTGTTCTCACGCGCGGCGGCGAGGCCGTCTTCGCCGGAGAACGCGCTCTCGAGCGTGTAGCCGGCCAACTCTTCGCCGAGGAGCGCGTGGATGGTGGCGTCGTCGTCGATGAGGAGCAGTCGCGGCTTGGGACTCGCCGACGTGATCGCGCGTAGCCGCCCGAGCAGGCGATCGCGATCGACCGGTTTGACGAAGTAGTCGTCGGCGCCGAGGGCGACGCCGAGCTCGCGGTTGTCGACCATGGAGATGATGACGACCGGGATGTTCGCCGTCTCCGGCGTCGTCTTGAGGCGCTTCAAGACTTCCCAGCCGTCGAGGCCGGGCAATACGAGGTCGAGCGTCACGGCGACCGGCTGCGATTCGCGCGCGAGCTTCAACGCTTCTTCGCCGTGCCGCGCGCGGAGGCAGAGGAAGCCTGCCGAGCCGAGCGCGGACGCGATGAGGTCATATGCGTTCGCATCGTCTTCCACGACGAGCACCCGGTCGGCGACGCGCGGCTCGAGATCCTCGCGATCGGGACCGCGGCTCACGACCGCCGCGCGCGAACGCACGGGCAGCGTGAACGAGAACGTGCTGCCGCGTCCCGGTGCGCTGTCGACGCGCACCGTTCCGCCTTGCAGCTCCGCGAATTTCTTCACCAGCGCGAGTCCGAGGCCGGTGCCGCCGAACTCGCGTTTGGCAGTGCCGTCGACCTGGCGGAACTCCTCGAAGATCACGCTGTGATGGCGCGGGTCGATGCCGATGCCATGATCCGTCACGGAGACGGTGATCGAGCCGTCTTCGTCGTTCGTGCCGATGTAGCGCGCGGAGATCGTGATCGGCGAGCCGCCGGGCGAGAACTTCACGGCGTTCGACACCAGGTTGAAGAGGATCTGCTTGAACTTCGCCATATCCGTCTCGATCTGGGGCAGATCGTCCGGCACGTCGATCGCGAGCGTCGGATTCGTCTTCGTCATGCCGCGCATCACGTGGCAGACGCTGTCGATCACCGGCGCGATGGCGAAGAACTCCGGGTAGATCTCCATCTTCCCCGCCTCGATCTTCGAGAGGTCGAGGATGTCGTTGATGATGTTCAGCAGGTGTTGACCCGAGGCGAGGATGTGGCGGAGGAAGCTGAGGTGCTTCTCTTCGACGCGATGCTCCAGCCGCTCCACGAGGATCTCGGAGAAGCCGATGATCGAGTTCATCGGCGTGCGCAGCTCGTGACTCATGTTCGCCAGGAACTGCGACTTCAGACGGTCCGCCTCCTGGATGCGCCGATTCGCTTCCGCGAGCGCGTTCGCCATCCGCCGCAGCTCGTCGACCTGTTCGCTCTCTTCCTGTTCCAGCTGCCGGATGCGCAGCCGTTTCTCCTGAAGGTTCGCGATGCCGGCGAGGAAGAACCACGACGCGCCGACGAGGAAGAGCATGCGGCAGAACGCCGTCAGAAAGACGTGGTTGAAGAACGTCGCTTGTCCCATCCCGACGAGCAGGCCGAGGTAGGCGATCCACGTGGCGATGCTGACGACGATCGCCGCGCGTTTGCCGGAGACGAATGCGGCCGAGGCGGAGGCGGGGAGATACCAGATGAACCACGGGCTGTCGAAGCCGCCCGTGACGTAGACGCCGAACGTGGCGAAGCTGACGTCCGTCGCGGTCGCAACGATGAACGCGACGCGGCGATCGAGGCCGCGTTGCAACAGCGCGTAGAGAACGCCGGCGACGACGCATGCCGCGATCCACACGGCGATGGCGAGCTCGATGCGGACGTCGAAAACGCCGAGCGCGCGGCCCACGAGCGCGGTGCCGCAGCTCGCGGTGTAGATGAGCATCCGGCTCCGTTGCACCGCGAGCTCGAAGCGCAGACGGCTTTCATTCATGAGGAAGGCCGCGATTGTAGCGCGCTGCTTCTGGTGACATCGTCAGATGTCATCAGCTTCACCGGGCTGGCGAGGACGCGAAACCTGGTGAAGGCTTGGCCAACAGACGCAGCGGGCCGTGCCCGCTCAGCGGCCCAGCATCCAGCCCGCGTCCATCACTTTGCCGCGCGTCAAGTCCTCGTCATCGAACGTGATGCCGAGGAACGCGATGCACATCTCGTCCGTCGTTTCCTCGCCCCACGACACAGCCTTCGGCGGGAAGCTCGGGTTCTTCGCATTCCCCTCGGAGTTGTCGTAAATCGCACTGAGGCTGAAGCGGACGAACGCCGGCATCGCCAGGCCGTCTTTGTAGCGATACATGCCCTGCCAGTGGAAATCCCAGTCGTCGATGTTGATGAGGCACTGCTTCGCGCCGTCCGGCATCGTCGCGACGACGTTCATCTTGCGGCCGAGGAGGTGCATGTGCGGCGCGACGACCCAGAGGTGCGATTTCACCGGCACGGGAATCGGGAACGTCGCTTTCACTTCGTAGTTGGCCTCGTTCGGCGGAATCGTGAACGACTGATTGATGACCGGCAGGATGCGCAGCAGCTTCTTCGGCTTCTCTTTCGCGAAGTAGATGCCGATCTCGGTCTTGTCCGGCAGGGGCTGGCCGTGATGCGGGTGGTAATGGACCTGAAGCACGACGCGCGAGTTTGCCGGCAGCGAGTAGGCAATCCCTTCGGGCAACGCGAACGGACGCGCACCCGGAGCCCAGCCGCCGAGCGTGGCCGCGTTCGCGTTCGTGATCGCGAATCCCGGCCCGCCGAACGACGTGTAGCCCGGCCCCGGATCCTTTTCGTCCAGGGCGACCGAGGCGCCGGTCGTGTCGATGTAGGCGATCACGTGATGGACCGTCTCTCGATCGCCGGGATGGATGTCGATCGCCGAAACGTACGCGTCGGCGGGAAGGTTCGTGGGCAAGGTGAAGCAGCGATACATGTCGCCGGTCGCGGGCGGCGTGTAGGCGTCGGCGCTGGAGAGGACCAGATCCGGCTGGCCGAGCGTCCACGCACCGTTGAACTGCAACGGCGCGGGCAGATCGGCTTTGTTGCCTTCCGGCGCGCCGGCGTCGACCCACTGCTTGATGAGATCGATGTCGTTCGTGGAGAGGACGCGCGCGGCGTCGAAGTCGCCGCAGCCCGCCGTCGGCTTCCACGGCGGCATCTCCTTCGACTGCGTCATCAGCTTGATCTGGAGCCGATACGGAAACGTGTCGCCGTAGGTCATGAGCGAGAACGGCGCGATGTCCCCCGGGTGATGGCACGACTGGCAGTTCTGCTGAAAGATGCGCACGATCTCTTTGCTGAACGTGGGCTTCGCCGGCGCAGCGCTCGGCGGCCGGATCACGCGGGTACGGGAAGCGCCGGTGCAGAGAAGGACCGCGGCCGCGGCAAGGAGGAGTTTGCGCATGCGGAGAAGTCTACCGTGTCATCCTGAGCCGCGCAGACGGCGAAGGATCTCCTGATGCGGGCGATCAGCGTCCAGGCCGGGAGATCCTTCGCCCTCTGTGGGGCTCAGGATGACACGCGTTACTCGCTCTTTATCGCCGCGGCGATGTCGATCCGCTCTGCAATCGCGCCGGCAGCAGTCCCGCGAGCGCCGAGGCCACGAAGGTCTACTG
>JAFAVZ010000226.1 GCA_019242175.1 Acidobacteriota bacterium | reverse complement strand
CGGCAGCTGGGTCTGCGCAGCAAACGCGGCTGGCCATCGCGCAGTTCCGCTCCGGCGGTGATCGCGAACAGCTGACGCCCCGCTCTTTCACCTTTCGGTCACCGGCTCATCCGGCATACTGGCGCCGTGCGTCCCACCACCCTCGAGCCCGGAGAGAGGCTCGGCCCCTACGAGATCGTCGAGATCATCGGCCGCGGCGGCATGGGCGAGGTCTACCGCGCTCAGGACACTCGTCTCGGCCGTTCCGTCGCCATCAAGATCCTTCCGCGCCATCTCGCTGATCACGACGAGATGATGGCCCGGTTCAAGCGCGAGGCGCGCGCAGTCGCGGCGCTTTCCCATCCGAACATCGTCGCGATCTTCGACGTCGCCGGCGACGACTCCTACGTCGTCACCGAGCTCCTCGACGGCGAGACGCTGCGCCAGCGGTTGGAGCGGGGAAAGCTGGCCATCGCCGACGCGCTGCGCATCTGCGCCTCGGTCGCCGACGGCCTCGCCGCGGCGCACGCGAAAGGCATCATCCATCGCGACCTCAAGCCGGACAACGTCTTCCTCACCGCCAGCGGCGGCGTGAAGCTCCTCGACTTCGGTCTCGCCGCCACGCTAACCCCGTTCGGCGACAGCCAGGCGCTCACCGAGCCGGGCATCGTGATGGGCACCGTCGGCTACATGTCGCCCGAACAACTCCGCGGCCGCCCGCTCACGCCGGCCACGGACATCTTTTCCTTCGGCTGCGTCGCGTTCGAGATGTTCCAGGGCCACATGCCCTTCCACCGCGACAGCCAGGCGGAAGTCATCGCCTCGGTCCTCCACGACGACGCGTTCGAGCACGACGTCGACAGCGGGCTGCCGGACGAGATCCACTACATCCTCGAGCGCTGCCTGGAGAAGGACGCGACGCTGCGCTTCCAGAACGGCGCGGAGCTCGCCGGTGCGTTGCGCACGGTAGTCGCGGTGCGGTCGGGGACGACGACGCTTCCGACGCTGCGCCGCCGTCGTCGCCGCGGCAAGCTGGCGAAGCGGCTGATCACCGCCGGCATCGTGATCGCGATCCTCGCGGCGCTCGCTGCCGGTGCGACGGCGATCGTGGCGAAGAACCGGAAGGTGGTCGACGGCGGCTATGACCTCCGCCTCTCCGACATCAGCGGCACGGACGAAACGCGGCGCCTCATCGCCGTGGCCATGCGCGCCGACGCGGCGGGCAATCGCGCGGAAGCGATCGAGCTGTTGCGGGAGGCGACGCGCAGCGATCCGAAGGCGCCGCTCGCGCCGGCCTTCGCCTCGACGTTCACGTATTACAGCGGCGATGTGAAAGCGAGCAAGGAGTTCAGCGCCGAAACGTTGAAGCGCCTCACCGGCGCATCGTCGTCTTACGAGGCATTGCTCGCACGCTATCTGTTGCCGGAAAACGACGGTGCGGCGGAGAGTGCGCTCGCGTCGTCGCTCCTCGAGCTGCGGCCGAAAGCGTGGCGACTGCGCCTCGCGCTCGCGCATCGCCATCTCGATCGCCGCGAGATGCGCGCGATGCTCGCCCAGCTCATGCAGATCGACGTCTCGCTGCCGGACGATCGCCGGCTGGTGAACGTGCTCGCCGACCGCGCGTCGCTGGGCGACATCGAAGGCGCCGAACGCGATCTCCAACGCAGCTCGCTCATGCAGAAGCCGGCCTTGCTCGCGTACGCGCGCGGCCGCATCGCGTGGAGCCGCGGCCGCGCAGCAGACGCCGCGAAGTTCTACGCCGACGCTGCCGAAGCCGCGACCATCGCCAACCTCGGTCCGGTCGCGAACGATGCGCGCGTCTTGAGCGGAGCCGCGCAAATCGGCGTGGGCGATTTCGCCGGCGCGCAGACGACGCTCGATCTCGCCGCGGTGCGCGCACATCAGGCCGGGCTTCCCCAGCCCGAGCGCCAGGCCTACGCCTTCGGGGCCTACGCCGCCTATCGCCTTGGTGACCTCGACGGCATGCGCCGCCGCCTGACCGAGGCATTCTCCGTCATCGCGCCCGACTCGACCGAGGAACGCGAGCTGCGGCTGTTCTCTTTGCGCGTGCACGAGCCGATTCCCCAGCATTCGCAACAGGACGATGGGGATGACATCCTGGCCGGCGTCGACACCCTCATCGCCGCCCGAGAAGCCCTCGCCCTCGGCGACAAGGCGATGGCCGTGCGTTTCCTGCAGCAGGCGCGCGCGGAAGGCGTGGAGAGCGCGTGGTTCGCGGAAGAAGCGTCGCTGCTGGCCAAAGACCTCGGCGAGCCGGCGCCGCGTCCGTTCAAGGCCGATCCGCCCTATCCGAATCGCCTGCGATTTCTCGCGGTGTGGGAGTTGATGCGATGAAGGTGCTCGCCATCTCCGGCAGCCTGCGCGCGCAATCGTCGAATGCGCAGCTGCTGCGCGCCGTCACGCTGCTCGCCCCGGACGGCATGGAAGTCGCGACGTACGACGAGATCGCGTCGCTGCCGCACTTCAATCCTGATTTGGATACCGATGAACCGCCGCCGGAAGTGCGCGCCTTCCGCGCGCAGCTCGCCGCGGCGGACGGCTTTCTGATCTCGAGCCCCGAATACGCGCACGGCGTTCCGGGCGCGCTGAAGGATGCGATGGATTGGATCGTGTCGAGCGCCGAGCTCTCGCACAAGCCGGTGCTGCTCATCAGCGCGTCGCCCGGCGGCGCGGAGCGCGCGCACGAGCAGTGGATCGAGATCCTGAAGACGATGGACGCGAACGTGCTGGCCGAGGCTTCGCTGCGGACGACGCTGGCGCGGCGGGCGATCGATGCGGAGGGCCGCGTGACCGATGCGGATTTGGAAAGGAAGCTGCGGAATGCGATGCAGGCGCTGGCTGACGCCATTCGTTAGTTTGCTTCTTCTATCCTGCGTAACGACGACTCGGATGAACACCGGCTTTCTCGACCGCAGCGTGACGATTCACGGGACGGCGTATCCGTACGCCGTGTACGTGCCGCGCGACTACGATCCGTCGCACGCGTGGCCGGTGATCCTGTTCCTGCACGGCGCCGGCGAACGCGGCAACGACGGCCTCCGCTCCAGCGCGATCGGCCTCGGCAACGCCATCCGCTTCGCGCCCGATCGTTTCCCGGCGATCGTCGTGTTCCCACAAGCTCCGACCGAAACGCGCTGGCTCGGCGATCCCGCCGACGCGGCGATGCTCGCGCTCGATCAGTCGATGCGCGAGTTTCACGGCGATCCCGACCGCGTCTATCTCACCGGCCTCTCCATGGGCGGCTACGGAACGTGGCACCTCGGCATGGCTCATCCCGAGCGCTGGGCCGCGCTCGCCGTCGTTTGCGGCGGACTCGTTCCGCATCCGACCACGACGTCCGTCCGCCGGTCGCCGTTGCTCCCGCCCGAGCCTGCGGATCCGTATCCATTCGCCGCGCATGGTGTCCGCGCGTTGCCGATCCGCATCTTCCACGGCGCCGACGATCAGACCATCCCGGCCGAGGAGTCTCGGCGGATGTTTGCGGAGCTGCAGAAGGAGGGTGCGCCCGACGTGCAGTACGTCGAGTACCCCGGCGTGGGCCACGACGCGTGGACGCGCGCATACGGCGACGCGGAGCTGTGGAAGTGGATGTTCGCGCAACGAAAAGGCGGGAAGTAGTTGGATCGGCCGTCCTGGCGCAGTCGGATCGTCAGCGACTTCGAAGCGCTCTCTCCGGAGCAGCGGCGTCAAGGCCGCCAGATTTGCTTCTGGTTCCTATTGGTCTATCTGGAAGTGGACAACTTCGAATGGGCGGGCGCACTCCTGATGATCCCCGCGGCAGTCGTCGGCGTCGTCGCACGCCTCGGTCCCGAGACCTGGATCGGACAACGCCCGAGTTTCGTCGCCATCCACGCCTCGTTCTTCTCCGCCATGATCTTCGTGCTGCTCCACTCCGGCTCATGGATCGTCTGGGCGGATGTTGCGGTGCTCGGATTGCTCGTCGCTCTCGAGCTGCAACATCGACGCGCCGCTCTGCTGCTGCTGATCGCGGCCGAGCATCTCGCGGGCCTGCTCTCGAATCCGTGGAGTGCGATTCCGCTGCGGGATCATCCCGGGATTCCCGGCGTCGGCGCGTATGCGCTTCTTCGCGTGGCGGCGATCATCATGCTGCTGGCGTCGTGGTTCCGCGTTTTCATCGTGCCGCGGTTTGCGCCGCCGCCGTCTCCGCCGCCTCCGCCGAAAGAGATCTCCCGATCGCGGCCGCTCACGGTGGCGCAGTGGGAGGCGCGCCACCCGCCTCGTGACTGAGCCTCGCGTGGCTATACTTTTCGCTGTGGGGCACCCATCTCGATCTCGTGTGCGCCCGCGCACGGGCGGCGGCTGTTTCGGCATGTGCGTCTATACGCAGGTTCGCCATGCCATGGCCGCAGCGGGAGCGAGCGGTTCGTGCGTCAGCGCGCCGGCGCCGATGTCGCCGAGCTCGAGGTCCGAAGCGCGGCAGTTCCTCGCGGTACCTTCCCAACGGTCATTTGTGAGGTTCTGGAGTGATCATGCGCATTCTCGCCGTTGCTCTGCTGTCCTTCTTTGCGTTGCAGGCGTTCGCCGATCACGCGCCCGAGTGGCTGATGTCGAAGGCGAAGCCGGAAACGACGGTCGCGGGAATCGAAGTCGGCGTGTCGACGGTCGCCGATGCGGAGAAGCTCTACGGCCGAACGTACAAGTCCAAGGCCCTCGTCGAAGACGGGACCGAGACGGAGTACGTGTGGCAATTGCCCCTCTCGGAGATTCACGTGACGACGATGCACCCGCGGGATCGCGCGGTCGGGAAGCAGATCATCTACGCCGTGGAAATCCGGCAGAGAGCGGGCAAACGGTCCACGGCGCGAACCGGCGCCGGCGTGATGATGGGCGAAGATCTCGACTCGCTCGTCCGCGCTTACGGAGCACGCTACATGACCAGGTGGAGAAAGCTGGCGACCGAATCGGAGGTCGTCACCTTCATCTTCAGCAACGAGACGGAGTTGTCGGTCGGCTTCTCCGACGAAGGGACGATCACCTCGATGCTGTTGGTCGAGTCGCAGGAATAGGAGCACGCCATGAAAGCGAAAGAACACGAAGCGTTCCTCGCGACCTTGAAGGCGCGTTTCGAGAAGAACAAGAGCCGCCACAAGAACCTCGACTGGGCGAAGGTGCAGGCGCGACTGGAAGCGCATCCGGACAAGCTGCGCTCGTTGCAGGAGATGGAGGAGACGGGCGGCGAGCCGGATGTCGTCGGGCACGACAAGAAGAGCGGCGAAGTCCTCTTCTACGACTGCGCGGCGGAGAGTCCGAGAGGGCGGCGGAGCATCTGTTACGACCGCGAGGCGTTGGACGCGCGCAAGGAGAACAAGCCGAAAGACAGCGCCGTCGCAATGGCCACCGCCATGGGCATCGAGCTGTTGACGGAGGAGCAATATCGCGAGCTGCAAGAGCTCGGCGAGTTCGATACGAAGACCTCGAGCTGGGTGAAGACGCCGCCCGCGATTCGGAAGCTCGGCGGCGCGATCTTCTGCGATCGCCGTTACGACACGGTCTTCGTCTATCACAACGGCGCGGAGTCGTATTACGCCGCGCGAGGGTTCCGAGGCGCATTGAAGGTGTAGTCGCGGATCGGCTCGACACGGCGCCGGCTGTATGGAAGAGTGTCTTCCCTCCCATGCTCGAGCGGGCACGCCCGCTGCGTTAGTTGGCCAAACCTTCACGAGGTTGCGCGTCCACGCCGGCCTTGATGAACGCCATGACATCTGACGTGTCATTCTGAGCCGCGCAGACGGCGAAGAATCCGTACCTTCCGGCGCAGAATGAGATCGGTACGGATCCTTCACAGTCTCCGCTGTTCAAGATGACATGCTAGCGGAAGACCATCGAGCCAGGGACCGGCATCCGCCGGTCCGGGACGGGCTAAAGCCCGCCCCCACGCCGCCACCCTTCCCCCCAATGTCGTCCGTTTCGCCAACGACGCGAGCACGCCGAGCCTCGTGAGGGCTTGGCCAACAAGCGCAGCGGGCCGTGCCCGCTACCGGGAGATCGCCCGTCGCCGTGGCGTCCCGGTACTCCCCACCACGAACAAATGTCCGTCGTTTTGCGTGTAGATGCGGCCGTCGCCGCCGATCGAAAGCGGCGTATACGCGGCGCCGAGCGCAAGGCGGAGAAACGTCCGCGTCACGGCCTTGCCGCCCTGTTCGATCGCGTAAAGGTTGCCGTCTTCACTGTTCGCATAAACGACGCCGCGGCGATCGACGGCCACCGCGTTCACGCACCACTCGAACCCGTTCGGATGATCGTCCACGCATTGCACCGAAGAGCCGACGCGTTGGCAGCTCTTCGTCTCCGTGCTGCGGTACTGCCACTCCACCGTCAGCTGCGGGGAAATCTGCGTAATGAAATAAGCCTCGGGGTCATTGGGCAGGATCGTCCAGCGATCGACGGAACCGAGGACGTAATGATTTTCCTTGAGGATGACGGAGTACGTGCCGTCGTGCTCCCAAACCGAGGGCGTCAGATCCCAGCCAAAACGGTATGCGCCTTCATAAGAGCCGTCGGACGCGAATTTCATCAAATGGCCTTCGCTGAAGTTGTAGCTCGTGTACGAGCCATAGAGCACGCCGCCGTCGGGGAGAGCGACAGGGGAAGACGTCGAGTTGTCGTTGACGCGACCGGAGCCGGGGAGGTTGTCGCCCGGGTCGACGCCGACGTTGGCGCCGGCGCGGCAGCCGCCGGTTTGGCCGCTCGGTGGGAGGAGCACGTCGCAGCCATCGTGGAAACGGCCGCGCATCGATGCGTTCCATTTCGGCGTCAGGTCGGGATTCACGGCCGTGACGTAGCCCCAGCGATCGGTGTTGTGTGCGCGGCTGACGACGTAGATCGTGCCGTCCTGGGCGATGGCCGGCGCCGCATTGAGCGCAGGACGTTGTGCGCCGCAACGGACCAATGGCGGCACGGCGTTCGTGCTCGGCGGGAACGGTCCCTGTTCGGCGCTGAAAACGGACAGGCATTGTGCGTCGGCGGCGGGAGCGGCCGGCGTCAGCGAGGCGAACGTCGCCTTGCTGATCGTTCCGTCGGGCGCGATGCGCACGAGCCACGAGCCGAGCGGATCGTTCGCCCACGGCTGCGTCTGTGCGAACTGGATCACCGTGTAATAGACGTTGCCGTTCGCGTCGATGGTCGGAGGCGCGGCGACGTTGACGCGCCCACTGAGCGGCGCATCGAACGGATTGAAGTGCTGCAGGACCGAGCCATCTTCGCGGTTCAATTTGTCGATCGTGCCGGCGGCGCCTGGCGCCCAGATCGCGTCCTTCGTCAAGGCGAGGTGATAGACCTGCTCGAAGACCGGGCCGCCCGCACCGCTCACCGGCTTCCAATCCGTGGGATGCGTCCAGCGCGTCGTGAGCTGTCCGTTGATCCAGCGCAGATTGCGGACGTTCCAGATCTGCGTGTCGCGGTTCGACACGTTGTAAGTGCCGGTCTTCACCATGACGAAGACGTTCTCGCCATCGACGAGCGGCGCCTGGTAATGCACGAGCAGCGATCCGCCCGTCGTGCTTTTCTCGAGATCGGCGAACGGATCGAGCACGTGCTCGGCCTGGATGCCGTCGAGGCGTTGCCCGGCGGCGTCCGTATTGCCGTGATGGCGCGCGTCGCGGCCCCACTGCGACCAGTCCTGCGCCGCGGCGGGAATCGTGAAGAGAAGAGCGAGAGCGAGATGGACCGGGCGCATAGTTCCGTTTGTACTACGGACCTCGAGCGCCGAGTGTCACCTTTGTGTCGCGCTACGAGCCCGGCTTCCGATCCACAGCACGATTGCACCGAGGAGGCACGCCGCGGGACAGACGAGGAGCGCGATGCGCATCCGGTTGGGGTCGGTTGCCGCACCAAGCGCGTCGCTGAGCTTGCCAATGAGCGGCGAGCCGATGCCGTACGCCACGAGGTTGACGATCGAGAAAAACACGCCGATCGCGATGCCGCGCAGGTTTGGGCCGGCGAGGTCGTGGATGTCCGCGGTCGCCGGGCCGACCCAGATGATCGCGCAGCCGTAGAGCATGACGTTGATGGCGATCAGCAGCGGGAAGTTGTTCACGAACAGCAGCGCGAGCCAGAGAGGGACGGAGATCAAAGCGAGCGTCGTCGTGAACGCCATCCGCCCGCCGCGGAACTTGCGGCTGAGCCGATCCGCGTAATAGCCGCCGAGGATCGTGAGCGGCACGCCGATCAGGATCGAGATCAGGAGGCCGGCCGTGCCGACGGTGAGCAGCGAGAGCTTGTGCACGCGGACGAAGAACGCCGTGCCCCACACGCCGAGGTTGTTGGCCGGGAGGCCGACGAGGGCGTAGCCGAGGAAGAGGCAGACGAGCGCCTTCGAGCCGAAGAGCTGGCGCCAGTCAGTGGGCGGCGGGGCGGCGGCAGTTTCGGTGCGGCCGCGCGGGACTTCGCGGAGGAAGAACACGAGCACCGCGAGGGCGAGCCCCGGAAAGCCGAGGAGATAGAAGGCCGGGCGCCAGCCGAATTTCTGGCCGATCAGACCGCCGAGAAAGAAGGCGAGGCCGCCGCCGATGGGGATGCCACAGGCGTAGATCGATTGCACCGTGGCCCGGATGCGCGGCGGGAAGTAGTCGCTGAGCAGCGAGAGCGCCGCCGGCCCGAGCGTGGCCTCGCCGACGCCGACCATCATCCGGCAGAAGAACAGCGTCCAGAAGCTGCCGCAGAAGCCGGTGAGCCCGGAGAAGAGGCTCCAGGTCGCCAGGCCGGCGCCGATGATGACTTTGCGCGAGTAGCGGTCGGCGAGACGGCCGAAGGGGATGCCGAGCAGGGTGTAGAAGATGACGAAGGAGGTCGTGCCGAGGACCGCCAGCTGGAAGTCGCTCAGGGCGAGGTCTTTTTTGATGGGCGGAAAGAGGATGTAGATGATGGAGCGGTCGAGGAAGTTGAGGATGTAGACCGCGGTGAGGACGGCGAGGACGTACCAGGAGTAGGGGGCTACCCGTTCTTGCGTCGCAGTGCTCATGAGGTTGGCATATTAATACCGACCGCCCGGTCGGTCTAGCGACATGTAGGGACGGCTCTCCAGCCGGCCCAGTCGAGAATGATGCGGCGGGCATCGCCC
>JAFAVZ010000045.1 GCA_019242175.1 Acidobacteriota bacterium | reverse complement strand
GCGATGAGGTGGTCGAGGAGCGCGCTCATCTTTGCTTTGGCTTCCGGAGTGAACGTGCGGCGGACGTACTCCTGACCGAGGAGTTGGCCGACGCTTTGGTCGGCGGCGCGGACGCAACGCTTCCAACGCTCCTGCTGCTTCTGCTGGCCGGAGAGGATCTTGCCGTTGAAGTTGAAGTCTTCGTCAGCGAAGGAGCGGCTGAGCGTCGGCGCCGCTTCGTCGATCACGTGGAAGCGGAGGTAGGCCTTCCAGTCGTCGAGCGAGACTTCGTCGAGCGCCTTGTTCAGCGCCTGGAGGTACTTCGGCTGGGAGACGTTGACCGTCTGCTCGTGAACGCCGAGCGTGTTCAGGTAAGACGGCCACTCGATGGCCGGGGCGAGCGTGGCAATCTCGGCGACGGACATCGGGTGATAACGCGCCTCGGGGTTGCGCAGCTCCGTGCGCGGCAACGTGCCGCTGACGAGCCGCGTCTCGAGAGCGAGGATGCGTTGCGCATCGGCGTCGGCGCGGGCCTGATCTTCACCGGCGAGGACGAGCATCTTCGAGACGTGCTCGACGTACTGCTGGCGATAGGTCTTGAAGCGGTCGTCGTCGCGGAGGTAGTAGTCGCGGTCGGGGAGGCCGACGTTGGCCGCGCCGATCGAGGCGACGATCTGCTTGCTGTTCTTGAAGTCGTTCTGCGCGCCGACGCCGAAGAGCGTCGACTGGCCGCGGGCCTGGAGGCGCTGGACTTCAGCGATGAGGCCGGCCCGGTTGCTGATGGCGTCGATGCGGTCGAGGTCGGGCTTGATCGGTTGTACGCCGGCCTGCTCGATGCCCGTCTCGTTCATGCAGGCGCCGTAGAAGTCGCCGATCTTGCGCGAGGCGCTGCCGGGTGCGGCGCTCGTGTCGTGCATCGACTCTTCGAGGATCTTGTGCAGCGTCTCGCGATTGCGCTCCGCGAGCTCCTCGAAGCGGCCGTAACGCGCGTACTCGGGCGGGAGCGGGTGGGCGTCGCGCCACTTGCCGACTGCGAAACGGTAGAAGTCGTCGCAGGGGACGACGCTGCGGTCGAGGGCTGCGACGTCGTAGCCGGCGTCGCCGAGATAGGCTCTCGCGGGAGCGGCGGCGGGCGATTGGGTGGTGGGGGCGGCGGCGGGTTGGGGACTCTGGGAACAGGCGGTGGCGAGCAACAACGACAGGGCGGCGCCCGCCGGGAGCGTGAACGCTCGGCGCATCAGGATCGTCCTCCTCTTCGAACGTGGATTGATGTGGCAAACACTATCCGCGGACTGCGTGAACGAAGTGTGCCAGTACGGATACGCCGGGGCGGCAGGGTTGCTGAATCGTTCTGGAATGTGGGGACCGGCTTCAGCCGGTCCCGGAGCGGGCTGAAGCCCGCTCCCACGTCCTACGTTTCCAGAGCCGCGAGCACGATCTCCATCAACTGCAGCAATTCTTCGAAGCTCTCCGACGGGCGACGCGCGAGGAGCACGCCTTCGATCGGCGGCAGCGTGTTGTCCGGACCCTCGGTGACCAGAACGATCGGCAACGCGGGCGCGAGCAGACGCACATGAGTGACGATGTCCAACGCTCGTAGATTGGGGAGGTCGAAGTCGAGAAGGACGGCGTCGACGCGTTCTCTACAGATCGTCGCGGCGGTGAGCTCCGCGGCGTCTTCCACGGGAGGGATGAGGACGGAGTCGACGTCCATGAGGCGGAAAAAGGTGTGAAGCATTTCCGCGGCCCGGGGGTCATCGTCGACCACCGCCACGCGGCCGATTGAGAACGGCGGCGCCTCGGCGGTATTCTTCATCGAGGTCGGTCCTCCAACGATGCCCAGGGCGATTTCCAGCGCAGCGACGGTCTGCTTCTCCGGACGCTGCTCCAGCGATTCCGCAGCCGGTCGCCGCTCAGTCGGCGGGCGCAGCCTTGCGGCGGAACGCAGAAGTCCGCGTCAGGGAGGAGAGAGCCGTCGGTTGCAGGCGGGCGCTACTCCTCCCCTTCCAGATCGAACAGGTCGGTCGCTCGAACCGCCTCCCCCGAAAGTCGGCGGCAGGCCGCTACGATCGCCGCAATGCAGCGACGCGTCGGCTCCATCCGCCCCATCCGTATCCGCAGCAGATGTTGGCGGCTGTAGCCCGACTCCCGCGCGAGGTGCGCCGGCTTGATCCCTCTGCTTCTCAAAAATGTTTCTAGACGTGTCGGCATGTGCAATATGTTGCATCGTAATCGAAGGCAGGATAAGTGTCAATCCATCAATTCGGACGCCCCTCCAGACACCCCTGCCGCGCAACATAGTTCCCACGCAACTCTCTCTGCCCATTGAAGAAATGCCCACCCCACCCCCTGCCTGAAAAAAAGATTTCCCGATCCCCACTCCACAGGGGGTAGTTTTCCCTCCAGCGATCACTCCGTTGTGCAAGAGTGTCGAGCATGACGTGGTCGTTCCCGCAGAGAGGCGCCAGCCCGAGCCAGTGCGCGGCGCGGAGGAGAGAAGAGTCCGGAGACGCAGCTCCGGCTTTCCATCCCCGCGCCGCGCACCCTCGAAGGCCGGCAGCGATGAGCATCCGCACTCTCGCATCTCTCTGACCCATGACCACTTGCAATGTTTTGTGAGTTGCTTTAGAACCATGGAGACTAGTAACCTTTAAGTTACTTTTATGCTCGGCGATACTGTTCGTGAAGCTCGCATCCGAAAGGGACTGACTCAGGCCCGTCTGGCCCGTCTGGCCGGCGTGAGCCGCCGCCATCTCGCCGCCCTCGAGAAGGGCGCGAACGTCTCGGTCCTCGTGCTCCGCAAGGTCGCCTCCGTCCTCGACCTCGCAGAGATCAACCTCGGCGGCCTGATGCTGAAGGCCGCCGACGACAAGCCGTCCGTCAACCTCCACCTCCTCGCCGACGCCATCCGCGACGCGCGAGGCCACAACAACCGCGTCGAATCCATGCTCTCCCGCGCCGACGGCATCCTCGGCGGCGACAGCGACACACCCGCCGCCGCCACCCCCGCCCCGATCGGCGGCGCCGCCGTCGTGGCTCAGTTCCCCCG
>JAFAVZ010000041.1 GCA_019242175.1 Acidobacteriota bacterium | reverse complement strand
GTCTCGCCGTCGGCACCATCTCAATGCAACTCGACCCCTACCTTCCCGTCATCCTGTTCATCCTGGTCGGGGTGGCAGTATGCGTGGCGCCGCAGGTGCTCGGCTTCGTGCTCGGCCCGCGGCGACCCGACCAGGCGAAGAACTCCCCGTACGAGTGCGGCTTCGAGGCGTTCGAGGACGCGCGCATGAAGTTCGACGTGCGCTATTACCTCGTCGCGATCCTCTTCATCCTGTTCGACCTCGAGATTGCGTTCCTCTTCCCGTGGGCAGTTGCGTTGCGCGAGATCGGCGCGACCGGATTCTGGGCCATGATGGTGTTCCTCGCCATCCTCGTCGTCGGCTTTGCCTACGAGTGGAAGCAGGGCGCCCTCGACTGGGAATGACGCGGGCCGTCGCCACATAGCAGCCATGAGTCTCGAAGGCGTCCTCAACGAAGGCTTCGTCACGACGACAGTCGACAAGGTCATCAACTGGTCGAAGACCGGGTCGCTGTGGCCGATGACGTTCGGCCTCGCCTGCTGCGCGGTGGAAATGATGCACGCGGGCGCCGCGCGCTACGACATCGACCGCTTCGGCATGCTCTTCCGGCCGAGCCCGCGGCAGAGCGATCTCATGATCGTCGCCGGCACGCTGTGCAACAAGATGGCGCCGGCGCTGCGCAAGGTGTACGACCAGATGGCCGAGCCGCGCTGGGTCATCTCGATGGGCTCGTGCGCCAACGGCGGCGGCTACTACCACTACAGCTATTCGGTCGTGCGCGGCTGCGACCGGATCGTCCCGGTCGACGTCTACGTGCCCGGATGTCCGCCAACGGCCGAAGCGCTCCTCTATGGCGTCCTCCAGCTGCAGGCCAAGATCCGGCGCGAGAACACGATCGCGCGCTGAGCGCGGCCCATCCATGAGCAGGCTCGACACGTTGCAGGAAGCGCTCGGCGCGACACTCGGAGAGCGCGCGAAGAAGACCGAGCGCGCGCTCGGCGAGCTGACGGTCACCGTCGCCGCGGCCGACTACCTCGAGGCCGCGACGCTGCTGCGCGACTCGCCGGAGCTCGCGTTCGAGCAGCTGATCGACCTCTGCGGCGTCGACTACTCGAGCTTTCGCGACGAGCCGTGGGAGGGTCCACGCTACTGCGTCGTCATCCACCTGCTCTCGCTGACGCACAACTGGCGTGTGCGCCTGAAGGTCTTCTGCGCCGACGACGACGTCCCGCAGATCGCGTCGCTGACCGAGGTGTGGAGCGCCGCCAACTGGTACGAGCGCGAGGCGTTCGACCTGTTCGGTATCGTCTTCGACGGCCACGTCGATCTGCGCCGCATCCTCACCGACTACGGCTTCATCGGCCATCCGTTCCGCAAGGACTTCCCGGTCTCCGGGACGGTCGAGATGCGCTACGACCCTGAGCAGAAGCGCGTCATCTACCAGCCGGTGACGATCGAGCCGCGCGAGATCGTCCCGCGCGTCATCCGGGAAGAGAACTACGGCGGGATGCATTGATGAAGCCCGATGGCGCCTCTCTTCGTTCGCTGCCCCCCGACGGGGCGCCGGCGTCCCTTGGAGCGGCCCGGCGGGAGGCCTGACGTGGCCGACATCAAGAACTACACGCTTAACTTCGGGCCGCAACACCCGGCGGCGCACGGAGTACTTCGCCTGGTCCTCGAGCTCGACGGCGAGGTGATCCAGCGCGCCGACCCTCACATCGGGCTGTTGCATCGCGCGACGGAGAAGCTTGCCGAGACGCGGACCTACCTGCAGTCGCTGCCCTACATGGACCGGCTCGACTACGTCTCGATGATGTGCAACGAGCACGCGTACTGCCTGGCGATCGAGCAGCTCACCGGTGTCGACGTGCCGATCCGGGCGCAGTACATCCGCGTCATGTTCTCCGAGATCACGCGCCTCTTGAACCACCTGTTGTGGCTCGGCGCGCACGGCCTCGATTGCGGCGCGATGAACATGCTCATCTACTGCTTCCGCGAGCGCGAAGACCTCTTCGACATGTACGAAGCGGTGTCGGGCGCGCGCATGCATGCCGCGTACTTCCGCCCGGGCGGCGTCTACCGCGACCTGCCCGATGCGATGCCGCAGTACAAGGTGAGCAAGGTCAAGAACCAGCGCGCGATCGATCGCCTGAACGAGAACCGCCAGGGCTCGCTGCTCGACTTCATCGAAGACTTCACGAAGCGCTTCCCGCACTACGTCGACGAATACGAGACGCTGCTCACCGACAACCGCATCTGGAAGCAGCGCACGGTGGGCATCGGCGTCGTCACGCCCGAGCGCGCGCTCAACCTGGGCTTCACCGGCCCGATGCTGCGCGGCTCCGGCATCGCGTGGGACCTGCGCAAGATGCAGCCCTACGACGTCTACGACAAGATGGATTTCGACATCCCCATCGGCGTCAACGGCGACACCTACGATCGCTACCTGGTCCGCATCGAAGAGATGCGCCAGGCCAATCGCATCGTCAAGCAGTGCGTCGAGTGGCTGCGCAAGAACCCCGGTCCGGTCATCACCGAGAACCACAAGGTCGCGCCGCCGTCGCGCGTCGACATGAAGACCAGCAT
>JAFAVZ010000579.1 GCA_019242175.1 Acidobacteriota bacterium | reverse complement strand
GTGAACCAGCCGGCCACGACCCCCGCGATGCTCGCCGCACAACAGGCGGCCCAGGCAACGCAGTAGGGAGAAATGTAGGGCCGGCTCTCCAGCCGGCCCAGCGTCGATATTGGGCCGGCTGGAGAGCCGGCCCTACATTTTTTTTGTGCTACCGGACGCGCGTGCGGGACTCGCGCTCGCGCGTCCGCAGCTTCGCTCGGATCTTCTCGAACTCCGGCTTTTGCCCGGGGGTGAGGAGGCGCTCGATCTCCGCGTTCGACGACTCCATCTCCTGCCACACGCGCGGGCGGACGGTCGACCAGAGGCCGTTGATCCGTTCGTCGCGCGCCTTCAGGATCTGCAGCACGGCGGTGCGCTGCTCGGTGGTGAAGTGCAGCTTCTTGTCGAGCCGCTCCACGATCTCCGCCGGGGTGCGGCGGGGAGGCGGCGGGGGCGGATTCTGTTTGAGGTAATAGCGATCGCCGAAGAAGCCGGCCAACGCGCCCACGCCGAACGTCACGACGAGCACGAGGCCCGCGACGACGGCGTTCTTATTCAACGATGTCTCCGGCCACGGCCATCTCGGTCGCGTTGGAGCTCAGGGTCAGCACCTCGTCCTGCGGCTGCGGCGTGTTGTTCACCACGTAGGCCAGTCCCATGCCGGTCACGAGTCCCAGCGCCACGAGCGAAGCCGTGAGCGGCCGGAACCATTGCGCCAGCAGCTGGGTCACCGTCGGCGGCGCGGCGATGCGCTCCCGCACGCGCGCGGCGATCCGGGTCCGCATCGCGGCTCCGCCATCGTAGCGAAGCGACGCGGCATCGCGGCGAAGCCGGTCGAAAAACGAGTCGTCAGTCATCGGGTCCCTCGTATAGATCGTTCAGTTTCTCACGGAGCTTGCGCCGGGCGAGGGAGAGGTGCGAACGGACCGTCCCCTCGCTCAATCCCATCATCCCGGCGATCTCCGGATGGTCGAAACCCTCCACCAGGCTCAGTCGGGCCACCACGCGCTGCATTTCCGGCAGCGACTCCAAGGCTGCATCGATGCGCATCGCCAACTCGTTCGTTTCCGCCGGCAGGTTCGCCAGGTCGCGACGCGCGGCCGGCTCCTGTCCGGTGATCTCCTCGTGCCGGAAGCGCGACTGATGCTTCACGACGTCCAGCGCGAGGTTCGTGACGATGCGGTAGATCCACGGTCCGAACGGCTCTCCCTCTCGAAAGCGATTCAGATTTCGGTACGCCCGTACGAACGCCTCCTGAGCCAGGTCTTCCGCATCGTGCGCGTTGCGGACGATGTTCCAGGCCACGGAGACGACGCGTTTCAAATACTTGGTGACGAGATAGTCGTACGCGCCCTCGTCGCCGCCGCGAATGGCGGCGATCGCTCGCGTTTCCTGCGGGTCTTCGCGCGGGTGGGTGGTCTCGGGAATCGTCAACCCGAAGATTAGACGATCCAGGCGGATCGGTGTTGACCCGCCTGCACTCCACGGCAGCGCGATTACCGCAGCGTCTGCCACTATTGTTCCATGCGGAGCCGCGGCGCCCGTTCGGCCACCAGCGCGCCGAGCTTCGTCCGCTGTTCCGGCGTCAGCACGTTGAGCGCCTTCGCGTACGCCGCGAGCGCGTTCGAGCGCATCGTCCGCTCGCTCTCCATCTGCTTGTCGAGCAGAGCCTGGGCGGCGGCGACGTTGTTCGGGTCGGCGATCAGCGCCTTCCGCACGTCGCCGAACGAGTCGCGCGACTGCTGGCGGTTGGCGGCGTTCTGCTGATGCAGATCCTTGAACACGGCTTTGATCTGATCGACCTGGGCGTCGCTCAGGTCGAGCTCCTGGCGCAGATGCTCGAGGCGCATCATCCCGAGCTCGCCGCGCTGCATGCTGTCCATGCGGCGCCGACCCGGTCCGGCCCAGGCAACGGTCGCGATCGCCAGAGCGATCAAGGCGACGAAGATGGCTGTGCGTTTCTTCATGACGTTGGTCTCCTTTCGAACCTGATGCGGGTACGACGGTCTTACGCAAATGTTGAAGCCCGTATAATCGGCACTCTGCGCCCGATGCGATTCCAGAATTGGATGATGGCTCTCCTGGCGGTGCTCCTCGCCGCGGCGGCCGAGGCGCAGACGCTCGATTGTGCGCCCGGCGCTGCCGGCACCACGCGCAGCTGCGACGTCTTCCACTATCACGTCGCGATGTACCGCCCGGACCGCAAGCCGATCA
Source organism: Acidobacteriota bacterium (assembly GCA_019242175.1). Classification (GTDB taxonomy): domain Bacteria; phylum Acidobacteriota; class Thermoanaerobaculia; order Gp7-AA8; family Gp7-AA8; genus JAFAVZ01. Next base: position 4,896 of record JAFAVZ010000579.1, on the reverse strand, counting down.
CCGAGGTTTGGGGCTTGAACGCGTTCTCGTCGATGTCCGCTTGCGACCGCGCGCGCCAGGCGTACATCGATCGCAGCCTCGCCGTGCTCGACTATTTCAAACGCGTGAAGAACGAGCAGCAGTGGGAGCCCGATCGCGTCGGCCAATGTCATTGCGATCGCTCGACGGAGCCCGGCAACGGGCGTTATCTCAGCGACGCGCAACGCCAGCAGCAGCTGCGTACCGCGGAAGAGATTCGCGAGATCGTGCGCGAGCGGTTGCTCGACGCGAAGGTGCCGAGCGACTCCGATCTCGTACGCGGACTCACGCCGCGCGTCACCACGAACGCGTTGCTCTCCGGCTCGAAGCTCGTACCGTTGCCTGCGCCGGTCGCGACGCCCGTCACGACGCTTTCCGCCAACGATCTGCGCCCGACGAAAGCCGCGGACGTCTCCACGCCCGCGGTCGTTACCGTCGACTTGCCCTTGGTCGAGATCCCGCTCGGCGGCCCCACCACGCCGCCGGTCGAGACGGCCGCGGCGACGACTGTGGACGTCGTGGCCGTGCCGGCGCCGCAACCCGCTGCTTCCGCGCCCGCTCCGACTTCCGCGCCGGTCGTGACTACTCCCGCGCCTGCGCCCGCGCCGGTGCCGCAGGCGACGTGGATCCCGGCGCCTTCCCCCCAGCCACCACCGCAACCGCAGCAGCAGGTGATCGTGGTCAGCGAGCAGGAGCGCGCCGCGGCGGACGAAGTCGCGGAGCGTTTCATTCGCTACGAAACGGCGCGCGTGCAGAACATCATCACCGCCGCCGATCGCGTCACGGACGAAGCGGTGAAGTCGAAGATCTACGACGCCATCACGCTCCGCCTCCAGGTCCTGCCGAACCTGCGGCTGCTCATCCAAGGCTCGGGCATTCGCAGCCGGCTGGCCACGATGGCTCGCGACGCGGGCACCGAAGACGAACGCCTCGCCCTCGTCTCCCGTCTCTTCGGCAGCGACCTTCGCAAGCACTGGGCGCCACAAGACGCCGCGGACGTCGTCATCGAATCGAATCCCGACCTCGAAGCCGATCCGGAGCGCATCCTGCGCGACACGAGCGGGCGCATCCCCGAAGCCCAGCGCAAGCGCGCCCTCTATCTCCTCCTCGGCCGTAACCAGCCGACCGAGGCGCAGCAGCTTTGGCTGCAGACCGTGATCGAGGAGCTCCTGCGATGAAGCGTCTGCTCGTGTTGCTGTTGCTCGCGTTGCCCTTGTTCGCGCAATCGAACGACGAGGAGTTCGCGAAGGCCGCGTTCTTCGGCAAGAAGTTTTTCGACATCAAAGACTACGCGTCGTCTTACGACCAGTTCGCGAAGGCCGACCAACTGCAGCCCGATCATCCGGCGATCGTGTACGACATGGCCGTCGTGCTGGCGAAGGCCGGCCGCTACTCCGAGGCGCAGACGAAGGTCGATCATTACGTGCAGCTTTTCCCGAACGGCGCCGAACGGCCGATGATCGCGAAGCTGCAGCTCGAGCTCGACTTCCAACGCGAGCTGCAGAAGAAGCGGCAAGGCGAGCAGGCGTACGTCGATCTCTTCAATCGCGGTCGCTTCGCATACACGCGCAACGATTTCCCGACGGCGTTGCAGACGTTCCGCGAGGCGGAGCAACAGCGGCCGAACGACGCCGCGGCGGTCTTCAATCAGGGCGTGATCTACGAGAAGCAGGGCGATCTGCCGAAAGCTGTCGAGCGCTTCCATCGCTACGAGGAGCTCGAAGAAGAGGCGGAGGCGAAGGCCGGCGTCGCGCAGCGCTTGCTCGTGTTGGAAGGCGAACTGGAAGACATGCGGACGAAGATCGTCTGCCCGTTCTGCGGTCTGCGCCTGCCGGCGAACGGCGGCGGATGGTGCCCGCGTTGCTGGCACGGTCCGTATGCCACCGCCTCCGGCATCTGGAACTCGCGGCCGTGTCTCGAGGGCGCGACCGCGACGCGTGCGACGTACTTCTCCGAGGGACGGTTTCAGCGGAACGATGCGCTCGGATGTTTGTTCGCCGGCGGCGGCACGATGCTCGACGCGTTGCGCTACACGCCCGCGCGGCAGAAGGCGATTCAGGACGCGCGCAAGGCGGAGGGCTGGACGTACAACGGCGAGATCATCCAGGCCCACGGCAGCGACGTGAAGTACGTGCAGGGACCGGATTCGCTGGAGAAGATCGTCGCGCCGCTGAGCGGCGACGTCCTGCAGTACGCCGGGCACGAGGCGACGAAAGGCGTGTGGCTGCTCGATCGTGAAGACGTGATCATCGACGATCAGAAGTACACGTCGCACTACGCGTACGACGGGAGCAATCGCATCGCGCGGCAGCAGGTCGAGTATCAGAACGCCGCCGCGTGCAATCACGACATCACCATGGCCGCCGACTACTCGTACGAGAACGATGCGCTCGTCGGCGTGAAGCTCACCGGCGGCTACGTCGGCTTCGTGCCCGAGGGGTCGCCGAAGGTGGATTGGACGGCGGCGGTCGGCTATAGCTACGACGCGAATGCACGCATCACGAAGGAAGAGCTGTCGTTGCTGTCGATGAACAAGGTCTACACGCAACGCCCGAACGGCGCCCTGCGCGACGACATCAACAAGCTCTACCTCGGCATGCGTCCGAACAAGCCGCTCGAGAACGTGATGCGCAGCGGCGATCTCTGTGCGACGTCCGGCACGACGATGCTCGGCAATCCGATCGACTTGCGGCCGTTCTACGCGATGAGTCCGAATCTCGCGATGACGCTGCCGTTCGGCGTCACGCGCGCGGTCGTCACGTTCACGTATCCCGACGCGTTCAAGGTGCGCTAGTGGCCTGTAACGGCTGAATCGGCAGCACCTGGCTTGGTCTCGACGCCGGGAGCGGCGTTACGCCTCCTCGACATAGTCCCCGCTATCCCTGTGTCGGCGCGCCTTGCTCCCGCCGCCGATCCCCGCGCCATCTACTGCCGCTTCCACCGTTACAGGCCACTAGCCGAGCCCTTCCAGGGGATGCAGAACGGGTCGTCGTCTTTGCAGTGCGCGAACTCGAATTGCACCGTCGCGTGCACGATGCCGTACTCGCGTTGCAGCATCTCCGTGACCTGGTCGAGCATGCTCGTCGTGCTGCGCATTGGGACGTCGCCAATCAACAGATGACACGAGAGCGCGGGGCTGGAAGGACCGAGCGCCCAGATGTGGACGTGATGCGCGCCGGCGATGCCTTCGATCGCCTCGAGGGAACGCGTCACGGCCGCGGTGTCGAGGCCGGCCGGCGTTCCTTCGAGCAGCAGGTTCACCGCCTCACGCAGGATGCCCCAGCTCGACCAGAGAATCAGGATGCCGATGAGCACCGTGATGCCTGGATCCCAGAGCGAGGAGCCGGTGCGGCGGATGAGGAACGCGGCGATGATGATGCCGACCGCCGAGAGCGCATCGCCGAGTTGATGCACGACCGCGCTGCGGATGTTGATGTCGTCCTTGCCGTCGCGCCGCAGCGCGAGGCCGATCGCGACGTTCATCACGACTGCGACCGATGCGACGAGGATCATCATCGCGCTGTCGACCGGCCCCGGCTGGCGGAAGCGTTCGAACGCCTCGACGAAGAGAAACATCGTGAACGCGACGAGCGTCCCGGCGTTGACGAACGCGGCGAGGATGCCGGCGCGTTGATAGCCGTACGTTTTCTCGCGCGTCGCGGGACGGCGCTCGAGGCGCAGGGCCACGAACGCGATCACCAGCGCGAGCACGTCCGTGAAGTTGTGCAACGCGTCGCCGATGAGGGCGAGCGAATGCGAGACAAAGCCGACGATCAGCTCGAGGACGATGAAGATTAACGTGATGGCCGTCGCGGCAATCAGCTTGCGGCTGACACCTTGACGATGATCGTGGTGAGCGTGCCCGTGTCCCATGGACGCATCACCGCGTCGAACGCTCCACCTTCTTCGATTTCTCCACGACCGTCGTGGCCATCGACGCGCGATGATCCTTCAGCCGCTTGGCGAGCTCGCCGTCCGCGCCGGCCATGATCTCCGCCGCGAGGATGCCCGCATTACGCGCGCCGCCGATGGCGACGGTCGCGACCGGAATCCCCGGAGGCATCTGCACGATCGCGAGCAAGGCATCGAAGCCTTGCAACGCGCCGGACGCGAGCGGCACGCCGATCACCGGCTTCGTCGTGAATGAGGCCACGACGCCCGGCAGATGCGCGGCCACGCCGGCGCCGGCGATGAACACCGCCGCCCCTTCGCGGTCCGACTGCTCGATCAGGGTTTTCGTCCGCTCCGGCGTTCTGTGCGCCGAGGCGACGTGCATTTCGTAGGGGACTTTCAGTTCATCGAGCGCCGCCGCCGCCTGAGACATCACCTCGGCGTCGGAATCGCTGCCCATCACGATGAAGACCCACGGTTTCACGGGGTTGTGATCGCCGGCCATGATCCTCCACTCTCGTAGGCCTTCCGCTGCTCGAGCGCGCGGTAGCCGATGTCGCGCCGGTAGCGCGCACCTTCGAAACGGACTTTCGGCGCCGCCTCGTACGCCTTCGACAAAGCCTCGGACAGCGAGGCGGCGCGGGCGCAAACGTTGACGACGCGCCCTGCAACGTTGATGAGCTTCCCGTCGCGTTTGACGATGCCGGCGTGGAACATCACGACGGAGTCATCGCCGACCGGGTCGATGACCACTTCCTGCCCTTTCGGGAAGTCATCCGGATAGCCGTCGACGACGACGACGACGCAGGCCGCCGCTTCTTTTTTCCAATTGAGCTTCGTGTCGGCGAGGTTGCCGCGCGCGACCTGGAGGCAGAGATCGGCAAGATCGTCCTCCAGCCGCAGCAACTGCACCTGCGCCTCGGGGTCGCCGAAGCGGCAGTTGTATTCGAGGACTTTCGGGCCGTCCGCGGTGGGCATCAGGCGGCC
>JAFAVZ010000388.1 GCA_019242175.1 Acidobacteriota bacterium | reverse complement strand
AACGCGAGGACGGCGCATCATATTCGATCGTCCCAGAGCGGCCACGGCGGCCCCCACGACCAGCAACGTCCAGACGCTTCCCTCGATGCCGAACGCGCCGCCGGTGAGCGCCGGAGGGCCGCCGCCGATCGTCCGGAAGATCGTCGTGTCGGCCGCGAAGCCGCTGACGTTGTAGCCGAGGAGCGGTCCGGAGATGAGGTTCCAGCCGAGATGGAGACCGATGGGGCACCAGAGGCGTTCGCGCCACTCGTAGCTGAGCGCGAGGAGGATGCCGGCGACGAAGATGTTCGCCAGCGCGAGCCAGGTCACGCCCGCGTTTCCGCCGTGCAAGGCGGCGAAGACGAGGGACGTGAAGAGGATGGCGAACCAGCGGTGAAACTGCCGCAGCTTCTGGTAGACGAAGCCGCGGAAGACGAGCTCCTCGTGCACGACGGCGGGGAGGAAGACGACGAAGATCTCGCGCCACGGGAAGCCGTCGTTGCGCACGTGGCGGAGCGGCGTCGAGACGAGGATCAACGCGTCGGCGGCGAGCAGCACGACGAGCGACGCGACGACGCCAATGACGAATTCACGCGTCGCGATGAGAGGCGCGACGCGCAGGCCGAGGTTCCAGCGGCCGCGTTCGACGCCGTAGACCGCGACCACCGACGCGAAGACGACGGCGAGCAGGAAGTACCAGAAGCTCCACGGCGTGCCGAAGACGCGCACCGCGCGGATGGCGATCCAGAGCGCCGCGAAGTACACGGCGATGAAGATGGCGATCGGTGCGAGGATGCGGTCCATCGGAGGAAAACGAAAACGGCGGCCGAAGCCGCCGTCTCGAGAATTCGATAGGAAAGGGTGAAGCCTACTGCGCCGGCGCGGATGGAGCCGCGTTCGGGTCTTCGACGATGATGCCGATGTTCTTCGCGCCGCTGGCGCGGGCCATGTCCAGGAAGCGCATCGTCGCTTCATAGTCGACGTCGCGCGAGCCGGAGAAGAACACCATCTTGGAGGTGTTGCCGTGGAGGATTTCCCGGATCTTCTGCGGGAAGTCGCTCGGCGAAACCTCGTCCTTGTTGATCAGGATGCGGTTGTCTGGCATCAGCCGGAGGATGATCTGGTCCTGGACGGCGGAGGGAGGAAGGTTCGCCGGCGCTTTGGGCGGAACGCGGACCAGGTACCCCATCTGCACGACGGGCGTGATGACCATGAAGATGATCAGCAGCACCAACACGACGTCGACGAGCGGCGTGACGTTGATGTCGCTGCGAAGTGCACCACCACCACCTACCTGCATTAGACGCTTCCTTCCGATCCCGGGGATTTCTTCGGCTGGGCGATGAGGCCGACGTTGTTGAAGCCGACCTCGCGGCAGGCCTTCAGCACGTCGAGCACGTCACCGTACTTCACGGCCTTGTCGCCCTTCACCGCGATCTCGCGATCCGGCGTCTTCTGATGAATCTCTTCGAGCGACGACTGCATCTGGTCTTTGCGCACGACCTGCGGACCGAGGTAGACGGAGCCGTCGGACTTGACCGAGATCTGGAGCTGCTTCTCGGTGTCCGGCGTACGCTCCGGTTCTTCGGTGACCGGCAGGTTGATGGGCACGCCTTTCTGGAGCATGGGCGTGACGACCATGAAGATGATGAGCAGCACGAGGCAGACGTCCACCAACGGCGTGACGTTGATGTCCGAATTCATCGGAGCCTTGGTGAATTTGTCTGCTGAGCTATGCCACCGACGACTTTTCACCCGAGCCTCCGGCTTCCTTCAGGAAGTAGATCGCCATTTCCGAACCGGAGTTCGACATCTCGACCGTGAAGCGGTCGATGCGGTTCTGGAAGTAGTTGTACGCCCAAACCGCGGGGATGGCGACGAAGAGGCCGAACGCCGTCGTGACGAGCGCCTCGGAGATACCGGCCGACACCGAGGCGATACCGCCGCCGGAGGTGGCCATCTTGGAGAAGGCGTTGATGATGCCGACGACCGTGCCGAAGAGGCCGACGAACGGCGCCGTGGCGCCGATGGTCGCGAGCACGCCGAGGTTTTCCTTCATCTCGGCGATCGTGATCATCGCGGTGCGGTCCATGCCCTGGCGCGCGGCCTCGATGGGGATCTCCGGATCGATGTTGCGCTTGTCGCGGCGCACGGCCTCGAACTCGAGCAGGCCGGCGGCGATGACCTTCGCCAGGTGGCTCTGCTTGTACTTCTTGGTGATGTCGATGGCCTGCTGGTAGTCGCCGCGGGTCAGGACGTTCGAGAGCGCGCCGAGGAGCTTGAGCGACTGGTTCTTCGCCTGGGTGAAGAGAATGAAGCGCTCGACCATGACCCAGATCGAATAGATCGACATCAGACCCATCAGGATGACCACGCCCTTCGCGAGCATGCCCATCGAATTCCAAAGTCCCAAAAGACTCATGTCCATGATTCGTTTTCCTCCCAAGACCCGGACCGCGCCGGCGTCACGTTATTTAGTTCAGCTTGAAGTTGACCGTGAGATTGAAGATGACGT
>JAFAVZ010000142.1 GCA_019242175.1 Acidobacteriota bacterium | reverse complement strand
TACTCGTTGTACATCACGCCGACGTACACACCGACCTGGCCGGGCAAGTCGCTGTCGTCGCCGGTCTGGAGGCTGGCCCGCGTGTAGCCCGCGTCTTCGATCGCCATCCAGGCGTGCTGGAGGAAGAGCCGCTCCTGCGGATCGATCAGCTTCGCTTCCTTCGGCGAGATGTTGAAGAAGAGCGGATCGAACTCGTCGACGCCTTCGATGAAGCCGCCCCACTTGCTGTAGTGGTGTCCGGGCTTGCTGCGGTCTTCGGTGAAATACTCGCGCCAGTCCCAACGAGACTTCGGCACCTCGACGACGCAGTCTTTGCCTTCCCGCAGGTTCTTCCAGTACGCGTCGAGATCCACCGCTTCGGGATAGCGGCCGCTCAAGCCCACGATCGCGACCGCATCGGATTCGGCGGGCACGGGAGCCGGAGCGGGGCGGCGGGTGCGAGTCGGCGCGGGCTTCCGCCGCGTCTCGACCGGCTGGGTCGTTTCGGCCCTGGTCTTGTGACCGTTGCCGTTTCCGTTGCCGTTGCCGTTGCCGTTGCCGTTTCCGTTCTTCGGCGATGGGAACAGCGTCGCCAGCGTCGCGGCGTGGCTGCGGATGAAGTACTCGCTGAGCGCGCCGATGGTCTGGTATTCGAAGAACAGCGTCTTCGAGAGCGCGCCGAACGTCTGCTCCAGCTCGCTCGTCAGCTTCATCGCCAGCAGCGAGTCGATGCCGTACTGCTCCAGCGCAGCGTGCGGATCGATGGCCTGCGCGGGCAGCTTCAGCGACGTCGAGAGCCGGCGGCGCAGGTACTCGATCGTCTTGTCCGAGAGCTCCTCCGGTGCGACGTGCGCGGCGAAGCTCGGCTCCGGCACGACCGGCTCGGTCGGCAACGCGAGCAGACCTTCGCGCATCCGCGCCGGATCGCCCTCGCCGACCAGCACCTGATCGTGGGAGAGACCGAGGATGCGTTGGAAGGCGCGGAAGCCGGTGTTGGTCTGGAGCGGCTGCATGCCGCTCGTCCGCTCCAACGCCTCGCGGCTGGCGGCGTCGATCATCATCCCGCCGTCCTGCCACAGCGGCCAGTCGATCGACCGCGTGCGGCCGCGCCGCTCCCCTGCCGCGACCTGGCGATTGCGCCACGCCGCGAACTGGTCCATGAAGCCGTTCGCCGCGGCGTAGTCGGCCTGGCCGACGTTGCCCATCGCGCCGGCGAAGGAGGAGAAGAGCACGAAGAAGTCGAGGTCGAGCTCGCGGCTGGCCCGATCGAGATGCACGGTGCCGAGGACTTTCGGGGCGAGGACGCTGCGGAATTCGGCGGCGCTTTTCCGGAGGATGAAGTTGTCCGCGATCATCCCCGCGCAATGCAGGATCCCGTTCAGCTGGCCGTGGCGGTCTTCGATGCCGGCGATGAGCGCTTCGACCTGCTCGCGATCGCCGAGATCGACCTGCTCGTAACGAACGCGGGCGGGCGTGGAGGAGAGCGCTTCCAGTTGGCGGCGCTTGTCGTCGGTGAGCTCGCCGCGGCCGGTCAGGATGACGCGCGCGTGGCTGGTGCGGGCGAGAATCTCGCGTGTGAAGAGCAGACCGAGCGCCCCGAGCCCGCCGGTGATGAGATAGATGCCGTCTTCGGAGAACGCGAGCTGCGGCGTGGCGTTGTCTTCTTCGATCTCCGTCCAACGGAGCACCTGGCGTTCGCCGTCTTCGTAACGGACGACCGGCGCGAGCGTGTGCGCCGTCTCGGCCTCGATCCAGCGCTTCAGCGTGCTGGTCGTTGTATCGGCGGGGACGAGCAGGAGTTGGCCGACGAGGCGCGGATTCTCCAGCGCTGCCGTCCGCAGGAGGCCGGAGAGGCCGACGAGCGGGCCATCGCTCGGGGCGACGATCTGGACCAGCACTTTTCCGTGCGGCTTGCCGCGGAGGATGCTCTGGATCCGCTCGAAGCAGCGCAACGCGATCTCGCTGTAGCGCACGGCGACGTTGTCCGCGGCGGATGCGCGCACGGCAAGGCGTTGGAAGCCGGCCGGCAACGCGTCTTCGTCGACGGACGGCAGCTCGCACACGATGAGATGGCGCTCGTCGTACGAGGCGGCGGTCGACGCCTTTGCGCCGGCCGCTTCCCATACGGGGCTGGCCAACATCAGCGTGCCGGTTTGCGTCCGCCGCTGCTTCTCGGCGCGGATCAACTCCAATGCCTGCTCTCGCGACAGTTTCCCGGCGGAGAGATCGGCGTAGATCTGTCTCAGCTCTCGATTCATGGAGTCCACCTGTGGGGGAGTCTTGGGGGTTAGCCCAGTTCGGCTGCCTCGTCGACGGTCAGCCGGCCGGCGGCCACGTCGTCGATGAGCGTCGCGTAGAGGTCGCCGTCGAACGGCTCGCTCTTCTTGATGGAAAGCTTGGGACTGTGGGGAACGGCGAGCGCCTCGCCGGCGGCGCGGCGCAGCGTGAACGCCCGCATCTGCACGCAGACGTTTCCTTGCGCGTCGCACAGATCGATGTCGACGTCGATCTCGCCCGCGCTGCCGCCGTCCGACACGCGCATCCAGGCGACCATCTCCTTCGTGCACGGCGACAGCACGCGCAGTGACGCGAGCGCGAACGGCACGGCGGGATGATCGGGGATGCGGTTCGCGTCGGCGACGAGGCCGATCGAGGCCTGCAGCGCGCTGTCCATCAGGCTCGGGTGCAGCACGTAGGCCTGGCGGCTCGCCTCGACGACGGGGGGCAGCTCGAGGTCGGCGAGCAGCTCGCGGTCGCCCAGACGGATGGCGGTGATGCCTTGATGGGCCGGGCCGTAGTGGAGGCCCATCGCCGTGAAGCGGGAGTAGACGTCGGCCGCTTCGAGGCGGTGCGCGCCGATGCGACTCTCGATCTGGGCCAGGTCGATGCGAGCCGGCGCGTCGCTGCGTTGGAACGACGCGCGGCCCTGGCAGTGGATCGCCGGCTGGCCGTTATGCGTCGTCGAGACTTCGTAGTCGACGAAGTCACCCTCGGCCGGGAACAACGCGATCGCGACGTCCTGCGCGTGGTCGACGACGATCGGCTTCAGCCAGATCGTGTCGTGCAGCTCCAACGCTGCGGATTCCAACGCGCTCGGCCAGGTCTGCTGGATCGCGGCGCGCACCATTTCGAGATACGCAACGGCCGGCAGGACTTTGTGCGGATCGGGGCCGCCGTTGCGCACGCGATGGTCTTTGAGGAACGCCTCGTCGCCGGTGAACGTCGCGACGTAACGCTGTTCGTGGAGCGACGAATCGTTGCGATGGAGCAGCGGGTGCACGGAGCTCGCGACCGTCTTCGCATCGACGACCGCATCGATCCAGTAACGATCGTTCGCGAACGGATAGACGGGCAGGCTGACGCGGCGCGGCTTGCGCTCGCCATAGAGCCGCGTCCAGTCGAGGTCGAGGCCCTTGACCCACAGCTTCAGCAACTTCGAGAGGTTCTGACCGGCAATCAGCTTCTCCACGACCGCGTCGCGCACTTCGTCGTCCTGACTCACGACGCTGATCGCTTCGAGGTCGCGCTTGCCCTGTCCGCGATAGGCGTTGTCGGCGTTGCGTCCGTCGAGCCACGCCTGCAGCGTTTCCTGGAGCTCGGCGAGAGAGCCGGCGACGATGCCGAGGCGCTCTTCCATCGCGGCGCGGCCGACCTGGAGCGTGTAGGCGATGTCGGCGAGTTGGAGGAAGCGGCCCGCACCGCGAAGGTGATCGAGCAGGTCGCGCACCCTCTGCGTGAGCTGCTGCGGCGTGCGCGCGGAGAGCGGGACGAGGCACTTGCCGGCGATCGGCTGCGCGTTCGCGGCGGGCGCCAGGTACTCGGCGAGGACGACGTGCGCGTTCGTGCCGCTGAAGCCGAACGAGCTGATCGCGGCGTGGCGTTTCTCGGAGCCGGCGACCGTCCATTCGCGCGATTGGGTGTTCACGTAGAACGGCGTCTGGCGCAGGTCGATATGCTCGTTGAGGCGCTCGAAGTTGATCGTCGGCGGCAGCACTCGTTGCTGCAGCGCGAGCACGAGCTTGAGCGCGCCGGCGATACCCGCCGCCGTCAGCGTGTGGCCGATGTTCGTCTTCACCGAGCCGATGGCGCAGTAGTCCGATTTTTGCGTGTAGTGGCGGAACGCGTTCTTCAGGCCTTCGACTTCGATCGGATCGCCGAGCTTCGTGCCCGTGCCGTGCGCCTCGATCAGCTGGATCTGGGCGGGATCGATGCCGAATTTGTCGTAGACGTCGCGCTCCAGGCGCGTCTGCGACTCGGGATTCGGGGCGGTGATGCCGTTCGTCTTGCCGTCCTGGTTGACGCCCCAGCCGCGGATGATGGCCTGGACGTTGTCGCCGTCGCGCTCCGCGTCGGAGAGGCGCTTGAGCAGCATGACGCCGACGCCCTCGCCCGGCACGAAGCCGTCGGCGCGGTCGTCGAACGTGTAGCACTTGCCGTCGCGGGACAGCATCCCGGCCTGCGCCGTCCGGATGTGCATCTCCGGCCCGGCCATGATGTACACGCCGCCGGCGATGGCGAGGTCGCTGCCGCCCGCAATCAGGCTGTCGCAGGCGTTCGTCAATGCGACGAGCGACGAGGAGCAGGCCGTGTCGACGGCGATGCTCGCGCCGCGCAGGTTGAGGAAATACGAGATACGCGCGGCGAGGATGGACATCGCGCTGCCGGTGAATCCCTGCGCGCTCCACGAATGCTCGCGCGAGAGCTGCTGGTAATCCGAGCTGCCACAGCCGACGAACACGCCGCAGCGGCTTCCGGAGAGCGACCGCGGGTCGTAGCCGGCGTTCTCGATGCTGTGCCAGCAAGCCTGCAGGAACAGTCGCTGCTGCGGATCCATGCATTCCGCTTCGGTCGGCGAGAGGTTGAAGAAGAGCGGATCGAACGCGGCGTAGTCTTCGAGCGCGCCCATCCACTGGCTGTTCGTCTTGCCCGGACGCGGATCGCCTGGACGGTAGAACGTGTCGAGGTCCCAACGCTGCACGGGTGTGATGCAGTTCTTCCCTTCGGCGATGTTGCGCCAGAACTGTTCGAGGTTCTTCGCCTGGGGGAATTGGCCGGCGATGCCGATGACGGCGATCGGCTCCGTCGTTTGCGTCGCCGGTGCGCTCGTCGCGATCCGCGCGGCTCGGCGCGTGCGGCGCGGCGCGACCGCCGGCTTCGTCACCACCGGCTCTTCGATGCGCGGCAACGCCACCGGCGCCGGCGGCTCTGCTTCGATCTGGCCTGCTTCTCCCGCGACGTGCTTGCTGAGCTGCGTGAGCGTGGAGTGGCTGTAGATCTTCGTCGCCTCGATCGAGGTGCCGTAGGTCTCATTGATCTTGCGGACCCAGCTCACTCCGGTGATGGAGTCGAGTCCGAGGTCGATGAATTGGGCGTCGGCCTGGACGTCGGATTCCTGGAGCATGAGCTCGGCCGCGAGGAGGCGGCGCAGCGTGTCCATCACCGACTCGGTGCGCTTCGGCGATTTCGCGGCTTTCGCGGCTGACGCCGCTTTCGGAGCGGCTGGTGCAGGGACGTCGTGCTCGAAGTGGCGATGGATCTGAGCCAGCGTGTCCGCCTGGCCGACGAACGTCTGCTCGTGCATCTCCACTTCGCGGCGATACGTCTCTTCGAGCGCCGCCGGGATGTGCGCCGTCAGCAGCCGCTTGCGTTCGATCAACTGTGCGCGCGAGGACTGCGCGATCTGCTTCGCCAGCGCCAGCGCCGCGTCCAGGACTTCGGCACGCGGAAGGATGGGCAGTGCGAGGCCGCGGTCTTTCAGCTCGCGGCCGGTCACCTGCTGCGCGGTGAAGAGGCTTTCGAAGGCGAGGTCGCGTCCGAGCTTCTGCGGGAGGCTGTACGTCGCACCCGCGCCGGGGGTGAAGCCGTAGCTCATGTAGGGGCTGATGTAGCGGCTCTCTTCGCCGAGGAAGACCAGGTCGGCGAACATGCCCATGGACCAGCCGGCGCCGATACCGTGGCCTTGCATCGCGGCGATCACCGGCAGCTTGCAGGCGAGGGCGACGTGGAAGACGCCGGACTCGGTGAAGCGCGTCTTTCCTTCCTGAATGGCGACGAGGCTTTCCTTCGTGCCACCCGAGGCGAAGTAGGTTTCGTAGCCGGTGAGGACGACGACTTTGTAGGAAGGCGTGCGGTCGATGTGCTCGAAGACTTCGCGGATGCCGTCGAGGAGGGCCTCCGAGAACATGTTCTTCGCGTCGCGATCTTCGAGGTGGATGACCACGATGCCGTCCGCGTCGACGGTGGCCGTGACGACATTGGACTGCAGAGCGATCGGGCCCGGCGTGGCGAGCTGCGTCGCTTCCGTCTCCGGATTGACGGTCTGCAGTTGGATGGCGGTGCGCGGGAGTCTCGTCCAGGCGGCAGCGAGCTTCATGGCTGCCGGCAGCACGTCGTCGGATTCTTCGGCGAACGCGACGGCGCCGCGTTGGTGGAGCTCGGCGCCGGAGTAGTCGGCGCCGGTCAACAGGATCTCGGCGCCGAGGAGCGTGCCGTCCATGTTCGCCGTCGAGTAGAGGCCGTTGCGGTCGTACACGCGCGCATCGCAGAGTTGGGCGACGAGCAACGCGTGGCCGCGCGCGTCGCCGCGCAATGCGGCGATGACCGGGATGTCGGAGTCGACGATCCGGCGCCGCAGCGCTTCCGAAACGTCTCCCTCGACGAGGAGAACGATCGCGCCATGCGTGGAGGCATCGGGGAAGTCGTCATTTGCACGAACGACGGCGATCGCATCGGGACGTTCGATCCGGGTCGCCTCGACGCGCGGCAGCGCGAGATGCGCCTTCAACAGACGGAGCGCTTCGCGCGGCATCGTCGCCAGCGAAGACGCCAGCTTTGCAGCGTGCGCGTCGACTTCGGAGGCGGCGACGATCGGGCACGTCCATCCATCCGCGCGCAGCTGCCGGCCCGTCCACTCCGCGGCGCCGAAGAGGAACCGCTCCGCGCGCACGGTGCCGAAACGCGCTTCGAGCAGAGCCTTCTCGGCGGCCGTGGACCCATAGCGCGCGTCTTCGTTGAGAACGAGGAAGTCGCACGACGCCGCGTTCAGGAAACCGTTGCCGATCGCGTCGCCATGGAGTGCGGCGATGACCGGATAGGGGAAGTCGATCAGCTGCGGCAGCCGCTCGCTCGCACTGCCCTTCAGCACCAGCACTTTTAGCGAAGGCTCGTTGCGCATCCGCTCCAGCGCGGCGGCGTTCGATGACGGTGCGCCGAGGTCGAGCGTGAAGATGCCATCGGAGGGTGGGACGCTCGGGGCCGCGCCCGGCTTCGACAACGTGATGCGCGAGCGGCTTCCCGTGGCGGTCGCCGCGGAGACGGTCGATCCGGCGAGCGTGATCGCCTTGCGTTCGACCACCGCCGGCGCCGGCGCTTCGGTCCAGGTCGCGCTCCCCTGGCAACAGAGCTCGTCGTTCGTGGAGATCTCGTAGCCGATGCGGCCGTCGTCTTCGACGAACAGCACGATGTCGACCGGCTGTTGTTCGCCGACGAAGACCGGCTGCGTCCACGCGATCTCGCTCAGCGTGAGCACGGAATTCTCGGGACGCTCGGCCGTCGCCTGTTCGATCGCGACGCGCGCCATTTCCAGGCACGTCGCGGCAGGCAGCACCTTGCGCCCGTTCTCGAGGGCGACGAAGGATTCCGCGCCGGTGAAGATCGAGCGATAGCTCTGCGCGTCGAGGTTGGAGGTGTTCGCGTGCAGCAGCGGATGCAGCACCGCCGGCGCTGCGGCCGTGGCTTTCGCCGGCGTAAGGTCGATCCAATGCCGGTCGCGAGCAAACGGGTAGAGCGGCAACGCGATGCGCTGCGGCTTGTCGTCGCCGTGCAGGCTGGCCCAATCGACCTCGAGGCCCTTAGCCCAGAGGTCGAGCAGGCGGGAGAGATTCCGATTCGCGATCCACTTCTCGACGGTCTGCTGCAGGTCGGCGTCGGCGTGGAAGACGGACAACGCGTCTTTGTTCGCCTTCGCCTGGCCGCGGTAGACGTCGACCGCCGCGTCGCCATCGAGGCCGGCGAGCAGTTGCTCGACCGAGCCGGCGACGAAACCGAAGCGCTCTTCCATCGGCTCGCGGCCGACCTGGAGCGTGTACGCCAGCGAGGCGAGATCGATCGTCTGTTGCTCGCGAACGAACGCTGCGAGATCGCGGATCTTCTGTTGGAGCTGCGTCGCCGTGCGCGCGGAGAGCACGATCGCCACGTCGCCGGCGACGGTCTCGCGGACTGGCGCCACGTATTCCTCGATCACGAGGTGCGCGTTCGAGCCGCCGGCGCCGAACGACGAGAGGCCGGCGATGCGCGGCAGCGTGCGGCCGTCGATCACCGGCGACTCCCACGTCCGCAGCTTCTGGTTGACCACGAACGGGCTGTTCTCGAAGTCGATGTAGGGATTCAGCCGCGCGGAGTGGAGCGACGGAACGATCTGCTTGTGCTGCATCTGCAGCAATACCTTCGTCAGGCCGGCGACGCCCGCCGCCGACTCGCAGTGGCCGATGTTCGACTTCGCCGAGCCGATCGCGCAGAACCCGCGGTCCTGCGTGTAGCGGCCGAAGGCCTTGCCTAGCGCCGCAATCTCGATCGGATCGCCAAGCTTCGTGCCGGTGCCGTGGGCCTCGATGTAGCTGACGTGGCGCGCGTCGACGCCCGCCTCCGCCAACGCGTCGCCGATCGCGCTCGCCTGCGCCTCCGGGTTCGGAACCGTATAGCCGTTCGTCTTGCCGCCGTGGTTGACGGAGCTGGCGCGTACGATTCCGTAGATGTGATCGCCGTCGCGCTGCGCATCGGAGAGGCGCTTGAGCACGATGACGCCGACGCCTTCACCCGGGATGTAGCCGTCACCGCCTTCGCCGAAGCTCTGGCAGTGGCCATCGCTGGAGAGGAACTGGCCGGCGCTGAGTGCGAGGTACTTGTTCGGATGGATGCTGACGTTCACGCCGCCGGCGATGGCGAGGCTGCATCTCCCCTGCTTCAGATCCTGCGAGGCGAGATGGATCGCCGTCAGCGACGAGGAGCACATCGTATCGACGGTCATGCTCGGGCCGTGCAGGTTGAGCGCGTAGGAGACGCGGTTGGCGACGCTGGCGTTCGTGCCGGCGACGCCGAGGCGCTTGCCCTGGGCGGTGGATTCGGCGCCGAAGAGCTGGTACTCGCCCCACATCACGCCGGCATAGACGCCGACGCGGCCGTTCGCAGTTTCGAGAGCGGAGCGGGAGTAGCCGGCGTCTTCGATCGCCATCCAGGCGTGCTGCAGGAAGAGGCGCTCCTGCGGGTCGATGTGCATCGCCTCTTTCGGGGAGACGTTGAAGAAGAGCGCGTCGAACTCGTCGACGCCGGCGATGAAGCCGCCCCACTTGCTGAAGTGACTGCCGGCCTGGGTGCGGTCGTCGCTGAAGTACTGGCGCCAATCCCAACGCTCTTTCGGCACTTCGACGATGCAGTCCTTGCCGTCGCGCAGGTTTTCCCAATAGGCGGCGACGTCGATCGCTTCCGGATAGCGGCCGCTCAGGCCGACGATCGCGATGGCGTCCGTTTCGACGGTCGCCGTACGCGCAGCCGTGAGCTGTCTGCCGGAACGCCGACGTGCGACAGGCTTCGCGGCCGGCGCCTGAATCACCGACGGCGCAACGGCCGCGGGCGTGAAGAGCGTGTGGAGGCGCGCGGGGTGATGGAGCACGAAGTAGCGGCTCAGGTCGCGGATGGTCTGGTATTCGAAGAGGAGCGTCTTCGCGAGGGGGCCGAACGTCAGCTCCAGCTTGTTGATCAGCTGCAACGCGAGCACGGAGTCGATGCCGTACTCCTCGAGCGCCGCCTCCGGATCGATCTTGTGCGCCGGGACTTTGAGGAGCTCGGAGAACTGGCGGCGGAAGTACTGCTGCGTCTTCTCCTGCAGGCCGGCGGCGGCCACCGGCGCGACTTCGGCGACCGGCGCGCGCTCCGGCACGGCCGGGCGCTCGGCGGCCAGCGTGCGGCGGAGCAGCGCGCGATCGCCTTCCGCGACGAGGATCTGATCGACGCCCAACGCGAGGCTGCGATGGAACGCACGGAGGCCGGTCGCGGTCGGCAGCGGCTGCATGCCGGCGACCTGGCGCAAAGCGTCGCGGCTCGCGGCGTCGAGGCCCATGCCGCCCGCTTCCCACAACGGCCAGTTGATCGAGAGCGTGCGGCCGTGGCGCAGACCGGCCGCAACCTGGCGGTTGCGATGCGCGGCGAAGCGATCGAGGAAGCCGTTTGCCGCGGCGTAGTCGGCCTGGCCGACGTTGCCCATCGCGCCGACGAATGAGGAGAAGAGGACGAAGAAGTCGAGCGGGAGATCGCGCGTCGCCTCGTCGAGATGGACCGTGCCGCTGACCTTCGGCTCGAGCACGTCGGCCAGCGAGGCGGCGGTCTTCTTGACGAGGAACTGGTCGGCGATCATGCCGGCGCTGTGGAGGATGCCGTCGAGCCGGCCGAAGTCGGCGCGGATGCCGGCGATGAGGCGGGTCACGTCGTCGGGGTTGCCGAGATCGACCTGGCGATAGGTGACGCGCGGCGATGCGAGCTCGCCTGCATCCGCGGAACGGCCGGTGAGGATGACGCGCGCGTCGGTGGTCTGCGCGAGGATCTCTTGCGCGAAGAGTTGGCCGAGGGCTCCGCGGCCGCCGGTGATGAGATAGACGCCGTTGTCTTTGAAGGCGACCGCCGGCTTCGCATCATCGGCCGCGAGCTCCTGCCAGCGCTGCACGTGACGCGTGCCGTTGTCGAAGCGCACGAGCGCTTCCAGTTCCCCGTGCTTCTCCGCTTCGAGGAGCCGATTCACATCCTCCGTCGCCATTTCGGCCGGGACGATGACGAGCTGTCCGAGAAAGCGAGGGTTTTCGAGGGCGGCGGATTTCAGCAGGCCGGAGAGGCCGGCAAGCAGTTCATCGGTGACGACGACCTGCAATAGCACGTTGCCATCCGGCAGGTTCCGCAGGATGGACTGCACGCGTTCGAACAGCGCGAGCGCGTGCTCGCCGTACTGGCGTTGGATCGGCTGCTGCGGATCGAGGCGGAGCGTCAGCACGTGCTGCGCGGCGAGCTCGAGGCGTTGTCCGCGCGTGACTTCACTCGCTTGCCAGGCTGACACGGCGAGCAGCGTGCTCGTTCCGATCGGCCCGATCGCGCGCAGCGACAGCCCGCGAATCTCGACGCAGACATTGCCGTTGAGGTCGCACAGGTCGATCTCCACTTCGAGGTGCGCCAGCCGCACCCAGGCCACCATCTCCTCGACCGTCGGCCGGAGGATGCGCAGCGATTTCAGCGCGAACGGCAGGCGCGGCTCCGACGAGTCGGCGAACAGTGCGACACATGACTGCAGCGCGCTGTCGAGCAGGTTCGGATGGAGGCCATACGCGCCCGGCTGCTCCACCCCTTGCGGCACGCGCAGCTGCGCCAGCACCTGGTTCTTGCCGCGCCGAACGCTCGTGATTCCTCGGAACGCCGGGCCGTACGCGACGCCCATGCGTGCACAAGCGTCGTACACGGCGTCGGGATCGAGGCGCCCTTCGGTCATCTGCGCTTCGAGCTGGGCCAGATCGACTCGCGCGCGCTCGGCGCCCGGGACGAAGACCGCGCGGCCCTGGCAGTGAATCGTCTCTTCGCCGCTGAAGACCTCGAACTCGATGCCGTCTTCGCGCTCCGCCAACGCGATGCTGATGCGCGTCGCGTCGTCGACGACGACCGGCTGCACCCAAACGGTGTCGCGCAGCTCCAACGCCGTCGCTGCTTCGCGCGGGGCCGCGTGATCGACGGCCGCCCGCACCATCTCCAGATACGCCGCGGCGGGCAGGACCTTGCGGCCCAGGACCTGATGGCCGGCGAGGAACGATTCCCGTCCGGTGAACGTGGAGTCGTAACGCTGCTCGCGCAGGTCGGACGTGTTCGCATGGAGCAGCGGATGGAGCACGGCCGTCGACGCCGCCGGCTTGTTCGCGGCGACGTCGATCCAGTAGCGCTCGCGCGCGAACGGATACGTTGGCAGGCTGACGAGGCGCGGCTGCACGCCACCGTACAGGCGGCTCCAATCGGGCTCGATCCCGCGGCTCCAAAGCTCGGCGAGCTTGCCGAACTGGCCGCTGGCAATCCAACGGTCGACCATCTGCCGCAGGTCGTCGGCGCTGAACAGCGACAGCGTTTCCTTGTTGCGCTTCACGGCGCCGCGATATGCGTCTTCGATGTCTTCTTCGCCCGCGAGGTGTGCGTCGAGCTTCTCGAGGAGCTGGTCGATGGAGGTGACGGCGAAGCAGAGCCGCTCTTCCATCGCCTCACGCCCGGCCTGGAGCGTCCAGGCCACGGAGCGGAGGTCGCTTTCGCCGTTCGCAACGAGGAACGCGCGCAGATCGCGGACCCGCTCGTCGAGCTGCTCCGGCGTGCGCGCCGACAGCGGGATGATCGCGTTGCCGGTCGTCGCGTGCTGCGTCGTCGGCGCGAGGTACTCCTCGATGATCATGTGCGCGTTCGAGCCGCCCGCGCCGAAGGACGACAGCCCGGCGATGCGCGGCCGGACGCGGCCGTCGATCACCGGCGCTTCCCACGCCGTCAGCGACTGGTTGACGACGAACGGCGTCGCGGGAAAGTCGATGTGCGGATTCAGCTCCGCGGAATGCAGTGACGGCACGATCTGGCGGTGCTGCATCTGGAGCAGGACTTTCGTCAATCCGGCGATGCCGGCCGCCGACTCGCAATGGCCGATGTTCGACTTCGCCGAGCCGATCCGGCAGAACGCCTTCTCCCCCGTCGACTCGGCGAAGGCCTGGGTCAGCGCGGCGATCTCGATCGGGTCGCCGAGCTTCGTGCCGGTGCCGTGGGCCTCGATGTAGCTGACCTGGCGCGCGTCGATCTGCGCGTCTTCCAACGCCCGGCCGATGGCCTGGGCCTGGGCCTGCGGGTTCGGCACCGTGTAACCGTTCGTCCGCCCGCCGTGATTCAGCGCGCTGCCGCGGATGACGCCGTAGATGTGGTCGCCGTCGCGCTCGGCGTCGGAGAGGCGCTTCAGGACGACCGCGCCGACGCCTTCCGCCGGGATGTAGCCATCGCCGCCGACTCCGAAGCTCTGGCAGTGGCCGTCGCCGGAGATGAACTGCCCGACGCTGAGGATGAGGTACTTGTTCGGATGGACGGTGACGTTGACGCCGCCGGCGATGGCCATGCTCGTCCGTCCCAGGCGCAGGTCCTGACACGCGTAGTGGATCGCCGAGAGCGACGAGGAGCAGAGCGTGTCGAGCGTCATGCTCGGCCCACGCAGGTTGAGGATGAACGACACGCGGTTGGCGATGCTGGCGACGTTGCCGGCGAATCCGACCTTGCGGTCCGGGCTCTCGACGTCGACGCCGAACAGCTGGTACTCGTTCCACATCACGCCGACGTACACGCCGACTTCGCCCGAGAGTCCGCGATCGGATGCCGCTTCCTGGAGGCGGGCCCGCGTGTAGCCGGCGTCTTCGACGGCCTTCCACGCGTGCTGGAGGAAGAGCCGCTCCTGCGGATCGATGTACTCCGCCTCGCGCGGCGAGATGTTGAAGAAGAGCGGGTCGAATTCATCGATGCCTGCGATGAAGCCGCCCCACTTGCTGTAGTGCTTTCCGTGCTCGGTGCGCGTCGCGTCGTAGTGCGCCTGCCAATCCCAACGCTCCGGCGGGACCGGAACGATGCAGTCCTTACCGTCGCGCAGGTTCTGCCAGTAAGCGTCGACGTCGACCGCTTCGGGATAGCGGCCGCTCAATCCGACGATCGCGATCGGCTCGCGCTGCGCCGCACGCGCTTGCGCGGGCTCCTGCGCCGGCGCGAACCGCCGTTTCGCCACGGGCGCCTTCGCGATGGCCGGGCTCACCTTCTCTGCTGCGGGCGCGGCGAAGAGCGCGGCCAGTTTCTGGGGATGATGGGCGACGAAGTAGCCGGCAATGCCGCGCACGGTCTGGTGCTCGAAGAAGAGCGTCTTCGGCAGCGTGCCGAACGTCTGTTCGAGCTTGTTGATCGACTGCATCGCCAGGATGGAGTCGATGCCGTACTCGCTGAGCGCGACCTGCACGTCGATCTTGTGCGACGGCAGCTGCAACACGCCCGCGAGCTGCTTGCGGAGGTAACGCTCGGTCTTCTCCGCGAGCGCGGAATCGTCGAGCGTGACGGGCTCTTCGACCACGGTCTCCAGCACCGGCTCGGCGAAGAGCGTGCGCCGGATGCGCGCCGCGTCGCCGGCGATCACGACGAGTTGGTCGTGGGGCAGAGCGAGGCTGCGATGGAACGCCTGCATCCCGAGCGCGGTCGGCAGCGGCTGCATGCCGATCGTCTTTTCCAGCTGCGCGCGGAACGCGGCGGAGAGCTGCATCCCGCCTTCGGCCCAAAGCGGCCAGTTGATCGAGCGCGTGCGGCCGTGCTTCTTTCCTGCCGCGACCTGGCGATTGCGATGCGCCGCGAACTGATCGAGGAAGCCGTTCGCCGCGGCGTAGTCGGCCTGCCCGGCGTTGCCGAGGGCGCCGACGACGGAGGAGAGGAGGACGAAGAAGTCGAGCGGTGCGTCGCCGATCGCTTCGTCGAGGTGATGCGCGCCGTCGACTTTCGGGGCGAGCACGGCGGCGAACTGCGCGCTGGTTTTGTCGAGGAGGAAACCGTCGGCCAGCAGGCCGGCGCCGTGGATGACGCCATCGAGGCGGCCGTGCTCGCTCCGGATCGACGCGATCAGCTCGCGCACCTGCTCCGCGTCGCGAACATCCATCCGTTCGGAGCGCGAGGCGAGGATCACGCGGGCATGCGGTGCGCGTTCGGCAATCTCTTTCGCGAACAGAGCTCCGAGGCCGCCGCGGCCGCCGGTGATGAGGTAGACGCCGTCGTTGCGGAACGCGATCGGCGCCGGCTCCGCGACCTGCGGCACTTCCTGCCAACGCGCGACGTGGCGCGTACCGTCGGCTTCGTAGCGAACGAGCGGATCGGGATGCTGCGTCTTCTCGGCGCGCAGGAAGCGGCCGAGCGTTTCGGCGGAGATTTCGGGATGCACGAAGACGATTTGGCCGAGGAGGCTCGGGTTCTCGGCGGTGGCGGTCTTGAGGAGTGCGGAGAGGCCGGCGAGGAGCACGCCTTCTTCGCGATCGGCGATCACGATCTGCAGGAGCGCCTTCGAGCCGCTCTTCAGGATGCTTTGGATCTGTTCGAAGACGGCGAGCGCGTGAGCGGTGTAGCGCTGAGCAATCGATGTTTCCGGCTCGCTCGCGAGCGAGAGCACGTGGTCGAATCCGTGCAGCTCGGCGCGTACGTCGCAGAGGATCACGTGATGCTCGACGTTCTCGACGGCGTGCAGTGGGCCGCGTTCTTCGCCCCAGGCCGGAGCGGCCAGCACGCATTCCGCTGCCGGGCGTACTTCGTTGCCGGCGGAGCGGAGCGTGAGTCCGCGCAACTCGACGCAGACGTTGCCGCGCGGGTCGCAGAGGTCGACGTCGAGCCGCGACGCGTTGCTGCGGACCCACGCCAGCATCTCGCGCGAGCAGGGCGCGTGGACGCGCAGCGACTCCAGCGCGAACGGGAGGCGGGGGCGGCTCGTTTCGGTTTCGCCGAGGAGGACGGCGCCTTGCAGGGCGCTGTCGAGGAGGCTCGGATGGAGAACGTACGCGTCCGCTCCATGCTCCACGATCTGCGGCAGTTGCAGATGGGCCAGCAGCTCGTCGCTGCCGCGGTCGATGCCGGTCAGGCCTTGGAATGACGGACCGTAGAGCAGGCCGTGGCTCGCGCAAGTGGCGTAGACGGCCGACGGCTCGATGCGGCCCTTCGCCATCCGCTGCGCGATCGCTGCGACATCGATCGTCGCCGGCGTCGTCGCCGGAACGAAGACTGCCTGACCCTGGCAGTGGACGGTGGTATCGCCGGTGCGGATCTCGAAGTCGATTGCGCCGTCTTCGCCGGCGGCGAGTGCGACGGTGATCTGCGTCGTGCCGTCGACGACGACCGGCTGCACCCACGCCGTGTTGCGCAGCTCCAGCTGCGTCGAGAGCGCACGGTTCGGCACCGCGGCTTCGACCGCGGCGCGGACCATTTC
>JAFAVZ010000641.1 GCA_019242175.1 Acidobacteriota bacterium | reverse complement strand
CTGCCGCTGCATGCAATTCATCCGATGCATCGCGAAGTGGAAGAAGCGACATCGCCGGAACTCCGCGCGTATCCCCGAACACGAGCTTTAGAGGGGGACGGCTGGCTCGCACATTCTTCGTCAGGAACATCTCGCGATCGCGGCAGGCCAGGAAAAGCGTGGCGCTGGGTGACACCTCCAGGGAGGTCCTTTCGACGAGAAAGCGCCCCGTGGTGCGATCGAGCAGAGCGTTGAACGGAACGTCGGTCAAAAGGACATCCGGTACGATCTTCAGGCGCCGGTCGCTCCTGACGGTCGAAGGAATCAGCACGTCGTCCCACCACCTCAGAGCATCTCGTTGCGTAGGGGACATCCGCCCGCCTTCCGCGGTTTCATAGGTCGCAGCCAGGCGGCGAGCGATTTCGTCGCGATGGACGAGAACGAACGTCGTACGGATTCCGTTGGGACGAACTTCCCATCGAATGACTCGATCGGGCAGGACGGTGAACTGAAGCAACACTTCGTCCTCAGAGAGGCCACGTTGCACGCGCGCCGCGACGGCCGGAGTCGCCTGGACCGTTCGCTCATACGCATCGAGTAACGTGCGCTCGCGACGGCGTTCGGCGACATCGTAGGCGCCCCGGGCATCCCCTCGCTCGAGCAACAACCCGATCAACTCGTCGAAGAGCTCCGTACCTCGGCCGAAATAGCTTGTTCGAAACGTCTCGTCCGCGATTCCCTGCCGCTGCATCTCCAGTTCGTTGGTTCCGGCAGTGAGATCGCCGAGGGCAGTTTCCGCGTCACCGAGGCGCCGTGCCGTCCTTCCGCGGGCAAGGAGGAGCTGCGCAGCACGGTAATGCGACCCGGTCGCCCTGGCCCGATCGAGAGCTGTTGACCACAATGCAATCGCACGCCGCGGATCCTCTTCCTGCTGCACGACGCCTTCCGCGAAATCGATGTCTGCTGAAAGGCGCGCTCGGCCCGCCTCGTCGCTCACGGTCGAGGCAAGCTCGCGAGAGCGTTGGATGCTGCCGAGGGCATCGGCTCGAAGAGCACACCGATCCTGGATCAGCGCCAGCCACAGTGCGCCATACGCTGCGAGAGATGGATCCTCGCCGGGCGGAACGAGCGTATCGGCTGCCTGTTGATAGGCCAGGGCGACGAATGGATATCCACCGCCGAGTGCGGCTTCGGCGGCTTCGTTGAGCGCGGTCTGCTCGCGCCTCGTATCTCCATTCCTTCCCAATGCGGCAAGGGCATGAAGGCGGGCAGACCAAGCCTCGTCGTCGGCACCAAGGTAAGTCAAGGTCTCCGCGATGAGCATGTTCATCGCGGCAACATTGCGTTGATCGCCGGCAACTTGGAAAAGACGCATCGCCGAGCGGTATAGCTCCAGTGCCTGGAAGGGAGAGCCGTCGCCGAGATGAACCATGGCATCGGCCCAATCGTGTTGCGCGCTCCACCCCGGCGCGCCTTTCTCGTCTTTAGGAGATGCGTCGAGAATGCGTCGCGCTCGTTCCCGCTCTCCTGCATAGTTGTAGTTGAAAGCGGCCATGCCCGCCGCAAGCTGGTCGATCGCCAAGCCGGCTCCGCGAAGGGCTTCGAATGCCCGCTCGTAGGCGATCGCGACTTCGTGCCCGTTGCCGTTCGCGTAGACGTCACCCGCTTTCTGCAGCGCGAGGATGGCGCTCGCGGCGGCCCGCAGTCGCGCCCCGTCGCTGCCTGGTTGACCGCGGAGTTGCTTTGCCATTGTGGAAAAGGCGGTCTCGTGCGAGCAGTCTGATAATCGGCCGCCGGCGTCTCGCAATAAATCCAGTGATCTGCTTGCGGACTCGACGTCGCCCCGCAACGTCGCGGTGGCCCAGTCGGGCAGGATCGTCCTCTCTGCATAATGACGAGCGCGAAGCGGTTCGGCGCAAACCCAGTCGCGAGTCACGACCATCTCCGGAGTTACCGCTGGCAAAGCCTTGGACCAGAGTGCAGCCAGGAGGGAACGGTGCCGACGCGCCTCTTCCGCCCAGGACGACGATCCGTCGACGGCGAGATAGGCCTTCCACATCCGGTCGGCAGCGATCCGGTTTTGAAGTCGTTCCAATGCGAGAGCCGCATTGAAGAGCACTGCAGGATCCGCATTCGGAGCGCGCGAGAGCTCGCTCAGATGCTCGTAAGCATCTGCATAATCGCGAGCCCGTGCTGATTTTTCGCCGCGTGCAAGGTACGCAGCCGCCAGATCGCTTCGATTGAAATCGTTCCCTGGATCCACAGCTACC